>NZ_JBQSVL010000129.1:0-3963 GCF_052376215.1 Psychrobacter sp. AOP7-B1-24 | reverse complement strand
GTCAAATTGTTCTGCTGTCATAATAATAGAGGTAGTAAAGTCTATTACTTGCTGCGGAGACTTCAGATCTCTTGTCAAGTCACTAGCAATGAAGCTGATCAAGGCAACATTGTCTTCAATCTTTACTTGAAAGCTATCATTACCAAAGTTACTAGTTTTAAACCCCAAGCTTTTCTCTTCTGGTGTTAAACCGTTCAAGTATTCTTGAATGCCGTTTTTTAGTGGCGATGCTTTATCTACATATCTAATAACATAGCTTGAATCGTCTAAATTTGGATTTTCAAAGTAAACTTTTACAGCTAGTTTGTCTCTGAGTGGTTGCTTGTTAATTTTATTAAGATAGTGCTTATAGTTTTCTGCATACGTTTCATCACTGAAAGTACTAGATAGACTAGTAAAGGTTGGCTCACTATCCGTTTTTTCTTCGTCTATAAAAGGAAATGGAAAATATTGATCACATTCTTTTTGGTAGCACCCAAAACTGTATTTGGAGCCATCACTGCATTCAGCATAACCATAAGCTCCAGCATTTAAAGTAATGTTACAAATGTTACTATCTACTTCAATATCATCAAATTTCATTTCGCAGGTTGTAATAGAGTTCATAACATAAATGTTTCGCTGCGACTCTTTCTTGACTAATAAGATCAGATGTTTAAAATCATCTATAGATAGTGACCATGAAATACCTTCTTCAGGTACGTCATTTTTAATTGTAGTATCTGCATCAACGCATAAAGTTTGATAAACCTCTGCTTCCTCTTGGCAAGCAGATAGACATAAAGTGATTAATAATATACCTATAGTCTTATAAATATTCTTTAATAGCATTGTATACTGTCCTCCCTTCACCTTCGGTTTTAGCTGCGACATCTTCATGTACTGCTATATCAGATTGAGTCAACCCATAATGAATAAGCAGATACTTAGTGAGGCAAGCAACGCCTTGAGTTTGTTTTACAGTAAGTTTTTGCCAACTATGCACTTTATTACCATTTGGAGGTCCAACTGTTGGTTTTCCGTTCTTATCGACGGGCATACCTACAACTTCAATTCCTACTGAATAGGAGTTTGCATTACCAGCGTGTATAGTAAGTTTATTCAAGTTAGCTGTTTGATAAATTTTACCATCTTTGTCTACAACAAAATGTGTACCATATGGTTTTGACCCCCTATTAAAAGAATTAAATGTTGCCTGAGCAGAACTATTGACAGTTCGATGCAAAATTATTTTTTTAATTTTCTGAGTATAATTTCTTCTTTCAAGCTTAGGAGTATGATTTTTTATTATACGAGAATGATTTAGAAAACCAGCTTGTATTGGTAGTCTCTCTGTTCTATTGCAAAAACAACCTGATATATTTGAAGGGCAGTCACTACTATTTAAAACTGGTTTTTCAACAATACTAAACTTTTCACAATTGCCGAATGACTTATAGTCTTCACCATCTACTAAATAATGCTTAATTGACTGCGCAATTTCAGACTTCATAACTATATCATCATTATTTTTATCCATATTGTTTCTTGAAAATTTTTCTACTCTTTCTTTTTTTCTGCCTTCTTTCTCATTGGGTAAATCTAAGTCGTTATAATCTTTTGCAAAAACAACGTGTTCAGGTAGTCCGCTAGAAGCAGGAAATATAACCTGAAGATAAAAATCTATAAATTCTAAATCTTTATTTTTAATAGGTTCGAAATATTTTTCGACAATATCTAGATACTCCAATACGGTCATATCAGCAAGTTGTTTGACCCTTCTTAAATTTTTACCTAGACCCCAATAATTGTAAACTGTTTCAAAAATAGGTTCTTTACCTGTCAAGTTTTTATACGTGGAGGGCATGATTTGAATAAGTCCTGTACCACCAGAGTTTCTTTTATTAGGGGTACCTGTCTCAAATTTCTCTCCACTTTCCCAAGAAAATATAGCCATCAAATTATTTGCTGTTTTCAAATAATTATTTGGCCATAGGTTTTGGCATATCTCAATCACTTTTAGCCTTTCATCGCAATTAAACTTTTTACCCCAAATCAAATCATGTGCTTTACAAATACAGGAACCATTGGTAGTAGTGATATCCTTTGGCGTACCATCAGAGCTATTACTCGGTTTAGTTGTCACGTTTACAGGTATATCTGGCTTGCTTGGTTGAGAAGAACTACTCGTAGATGAACTAGTAGCGCCGCCTGTAAGAATTTTTAGTTTATCACCAGGGTGAATAATATCAGTAATTTTTAAGCCATTAGCACGAGCTAAATCATTAGTATTGACACCATGCTTACGTGCAATACCGCTCAAAGTATCGCCATTTTTCACGGTATAACTACCTGATGTAGATGAAGAGCTAATACCTGAATTAGTACTAGCCGCAGGCGCCCCTCCAGAAGGCTTATCATTTTCCCCACCACTCATAGCTTCATTTAAGTCCTCCAGCTCTCCTTTTGCTTTGTCACCTAACGCGCCTAAACCATTACCTATAGTCTCAAAAGCCCCACCAATAGCGCCGGCCGTGCCTTTCACTATATCAGCTGCAGCATCCATCGCACCATCGAAAAACCCATTTTCTTCTTTATCAGAGGAGGATGGTTTTGACGTGGATATAGGAGTGGGGGTGGATGAGGGCTTCGGTGTCGTGTGAGTCTGTGCTGAACCATCACTACGTAGCTTGATCGTTTGGTCCGCTTGTAATGTTGTTGGATCCGTTATCCCGTTCATACGTTGAAGCTGTTCTACAGATACGCCGCTTCTTTGTGAGATACTAGATAAGGTATCACCTTTTTTAACTTTATAGTGAGTCTGCGAGGTTAACGAGTCAGGTCTATCATTCGTTTTACCCGTCAAACTGCTACCTTTGGGTGGCACTTTGATAACTTGACCTGGAACTATCTTATTAGGGTCTTTAATAGTCGATTTATTAAGCTGCGCTAGTATCTGCCATGTGGTGTCATACATTTTAGCAATCGTATACAGATCTTGACCCTTCTTGATTTCGTACTCATCTTTATTTGACTCAACTTTATGGGTGCTTCTTTTGTAAGAGTTTTGAATTTGATGAAGTGCTTTAAGCTTCGCTACTTGAATATAAAAAGGCGCTTTTATTGTATACGTACCTTTCCTATCTGGTACTTTGATTAATTTTTTAATTACGATCATTTTTTTAGTTAAAGGGTGACGTATATGAACGACTAATATCGTGCCAGGTGGTCGACTGATCGGTGTGCCAAGTCCTTGAGCGTTAGTGGTGTTAGCACTAATCAACTTCCCTAGCTCTCTAACTTCATGATATAAGTTGGGAAAAGGTTGGTTAAGAAGACTAATAAACTTGAGTTGAAATACAATGCTTTTAGTTTTACTCATCGTTGCTCTCCTGATCAGAGTTTTGGTCTGAAGAATCCTTTGATTCATTGTTACTATCTTCGTCAGACACTTCTACCTCTTCATCTCCATCAGGTTCAAACTCAACACCCCAATCCGTATCTTTAAAGCCCACTAGTATTTCAACCTCTTCTTCTTTATCGCTAATCACTGGTGCGGTACGCCCATGTTCATCTAATACACCTTCTATCAGTTGCCCGTCAGGTCTTAGCATCTGAAACTCGATATCTTCAAAATTGTGCTGATAAAACAAATCATAAACATCGAGTTTATTACTAAACAGCGGAATAGTATCAGGCATCATCGGTAGCGAGTAATTGGCTTTAGCCCCCGCCACCATCTCTTTCTTCACTGCTTTTATCTTAACCGTGCCTGGGCACACCAGCTTAATACCACTGTCATCGATGGTAATCGACGCTCCAGCTGACGTTTGCAGCTTAATCCGCTTCGGACTCGACACATTGACCTGACCTGACTCACTACCGATTGTCATACTTTGCTGACTGTGCAGCTGCAACTCACCGCCTTGTGCCTGTATCGCTACAGGTTTGCTATTGGCACTGATGTGTAGTCCTGACTGACCA
>NZ_JBQSVL010000128.1:0-4019 GCF_052376215.1 Psychrobacter sp. AOP7-B1-24 | reverse complement strand
GATACAAAGTATCAAGGGGCTTTTCTTTGTGCGTGGGTTAGTGCTGGATTTCTTAATTCTTAGGCGCGGCTCTGTGTGTTACTATTCATAATTACTTTTATATTTAGGAGCATATTATGGGCGTTTCTCTCTACTATACAGCTGAGCGTACGACGCTTTTGACTGAGCAGGAGCAAGAAGATATTACGCTTATCGTTGATAAATATAATGATAGCTTTGAACATGCAGAACAAGCGGAGTCTTTTGATCTTTATGCTTATGATGATGGTGAGTCAGAAGTGATATTAGCGGGTGCTACTAAAATGCCTGTTAGTGCAGATGTGGACGTTTTGATGTATAGCATCAACCATTGGCTACAATGTCTGACTGAGATTCGTCTCGTGGTTGCTGAGGCAGAATGGCACGTTCATCTAGATGACAATGATGCGGTATGGGTAGATAATAGGTGGCAGATGGAATAGCACCTGATCTGACTCAGATGACAGCAAGTTGAACAATGCTTTAAATAAAATATAAGCTAAAAAGCAAATGAGGATATAAACCGATGTTAATTATTAAACTGACTGATGGCAGAGAAACTTTAGATGATATCGAGAAAATTTGTCTATATCTAACCACGCATAAAGAGTTATTGCCTTTGCTAACTACGGAAGAAGACCACGACCTTGCTTATATTTTAAAGCCGACATTTAAAGCGGATCACAACGAATCTGAAAAGAAAGCGCACTGGGAAAAACTCTTTAATGAGTTTACGCTAACTGACAGTAATGGCGATGAACTGCGTTTTTATAGAGAGAAAAAAACAGATGCTCTATATTTTGGTACGAAAGAGGGATTTGAGACGATAAAAAGTATCAATAATGATAAACCTGCTATTAAAGGTAGATTTAACAGCTAAAGCCACTAGTGAGCTTCTATTAAGCGATTAAGCTTTGATTTAAGATACGTCTCAGTCAGTTAGTCAGCCAGATAGTAAATCACTATCGCTCTCTGTCAGCCTTAGAATGGAGTCTGCTTTGTTTAAACTTTACTATTATCCGAACAATGCGAGTTTAGCGCCACATTTTTTGCTGCATCATGTGCAAGCGGATTATGAGTTAGTACGTGTCGAAAGAGAGAGTAACAGTCACAAATCAGCTGACTATTTGAAGTTAAATCCTACTGGGCGTATCCCAACGCTGGTTGATGATGGGCAGGCAATCTTTGAGAGTCCTGCTATTTGCATTCATATTTGTGAATCATATCCGGAGTATGAGTTGATACCTCCACTTGGCGATCCGAAACGCCCATTGTTTTTTCAGTGGCTGGCATTCTTAAACAACACATTGCAAGCGGAGCTGATGGTTCGTTATTATCCACATCGCCACACCAATGATGAGAGCAATATACCCAATATTATAGCTGCTCAAGATGATCGTATTGGAGAGGCACTGTCTATCATAGACAACCAGCTTGGTTCTAATGAGTTCTTGCTTGGTGAAAAGCTATCGGCATGTGATTACTTTCTCTTTATGTTAGCAGAGTGGTCATTACCGTTAAAGAAGTCGCCTATGGCTTATAAAAATTTGGCAGCGTATCTAAATCGATTAAGCGAAAACCCGAGTATACAAGCAGTATGCGAGTTTGAAGAGATAGATCTGACACCATTTAAAATATAATTGTACTAGGTTATCAGCGTTATAACTTAGAATTTTTAAGCAAGCGTTAAGCTAATAAAGGAAAAATTTATGTCGATTTGGTTACTGGTTCTAATATCATTTTTGCATATTACGATTGGTGGGGCTTTTTCACTTGGTTTTCTCTTTTATATTTGTGCAGAAAATAGCCCAGTTTTATCCAAATTTGAAAATACGGCTCTGTTTACCTTACTCATCGCATATTCAGCTTCTCTGTTAGTGAGTATTGGACTGGCTATTTACTTTTATGTTGCACTTGATAGCGAGTCGTACTATTTATGCTTTTCGTTATCTTGGGGTTTGTTCGTATTGCTTTTAGGGTATTGGACATATATTTCAGCAAAGTTTAGCTGATAATTTTTTAAGAAAGGTGAGTTTGTGGCTATTAGGTTTTTATAGATATTACTATTTGAACAGTTTAATTCTCAAATAGATAAGGTCATTAGCCTGCAAAAATTGTATTCAAGCTTCAGTTGTTATTTTTAAAGTTTGACTCAGAAGCGAAACGTCGTTGTGGCAATGGTAGTGTGACTTACCCATATGAAACTAGTTTATTGCAAGCTCTCTGTTCTAAGTAAAACTTCCTTTGAGCTATGTCAGAAGGGCTCCACTTTGTCTCTTGGCTTCAATAGCTCTATTATTAGAGAATAATATGATAAATTTAGTTAAACATTAGGACAAAGAAAATGTTAACAGATATATTTGCTTATCGATATCTGAATTATCCAATTTGGAAAGATTTTACCGAGCTAGAATTACGGCTGCTCAACCAACTGTACAGTGTTGTTGAGGAAGCAGTTTCATACTATGATGCTAATGGTAAATCTACCGAAGAAAATATAAGAAAATGGAAAACATTGCATGACAGTTTAGCTAGAGAGCTCGGTGTAGATGAACTTTCTAAAAGGTACTATTCACATATCTATAAGAATCATTTAGGACAAAACGTGCCTTCAAATGGTTTCTTTAGTTGGAACTATGTCTGTGAGAGTTTTCTTAAATCTGAATATTGTTCCAGACGTCATACTCCAGATAAGTTTATGAAGGAAAGAATTAGCTTTATCGAATTAGCAATGCGTAAAAGATATGAAGAATTAAAAGTAATAAATGAAGGATTACCCAAAGCAATATCTGACGCAAAAAGACGTGATTCGGTTTCTAGATGTGGAGTACAAAATACTAATAGTATATCGGATAGACTGAAGTCGTGGAATCAAAATTTGAATGATAGTTATTTGTCTCAAGTTAGGGAGATTAATGAGAGATTTCGTCGTGCAAAGGTGCCGCTAACACTGAACAATGGTTTTATTCAAGTTTCTACTGATGAAGTTGTTGAAAAAAATATAGCTAAGCCGTTTTGGAATCTTGTTTCAGATTCTCTTTGGAAAAATGTTGATTTAGATATGAAAGAAGCGTTAGACCGGAGAGACTCAAATGACAAAGATCCAGCACTATTTGCGGCGAAAGCTTTAGAAAGTACCATTAAAATAATATCAGATCAGAATGGATGGTCTTCAGGAAAGGAGAACGGTGCTTCAAACTACATAGATAACTTAGTGAGTAGAAAGAATGGTAGGTATATAGACCCTTGGGAGGCAGAAATACTTAAGGACTACTTCCGAAAAATCAGAAATACTTTAGGACATGGTCCAGGAAGTAATACAATGCCTGTTTTATCGACCGAGCAAACAGATTGGGCAATTGAATCTTCAATGTCTTGGGTTCGTACATTGATTAGAAGATCACTATAGTCGTAATCGATGTTTATCTATGCTTTATACTAACAGTTATCTGAAACACGTTGATTGTAGCTATGAACTAGAAATCAGGAGTGGTGAATAAATGAAGTCTCATATATTAAGAAAGTTTGAATCAAAGCTTGAAGAAATGAACGACCAGCTTTGTTATTTCTTGTTTTCAGACGTCGAAGTAAGCAATGTTTTTTCTGAGATCACGTTCAATGTTTCAGGCTCTTTTACCACAGAAGTATTTGTTGACAATAAATTTTCAAAACGTCTGAATATTAAAGTTGATGCATTAGCAGAACTCCGAAACAAAGCATTTCATTCATTAGTAAGTATGAGTGTGATTGCATCAGTAGAGTATTTACTAAGTTTTATAGAAGAAATCGAAGTATTTTGCTCTCAGGTAATACCTTCTGAGTTCGACTCAATAAAATGTAAGGAACCAGAAGAACAGTTAAAAGTAAATCTGAACAGTTGGTTGGGTAGTGAACCCAAAAGTGAAATAATCAAAACAATTAAATATTTAAGATTATGAACCGCCCCGACTATATCGGAGACTTGATTGCTTGAGTCAGGCAGCTTTGTCTGACTCAATAAA
>NZ_JBQSVL010000127.1:0-4057 GCF_052376215.1 Psychrobacter sp. AOP7-B1-24 | reverse complement strand
GACATCCCTACATCAAACGTCCCTAAATGCGGTGGTTTATGATGCTTTGATCGTGCTTTTACATAGTCTGGTAGGTATTCTTTTGAAAGTTTGCTTGTGTCCTTATCTGGTTTTTGACGATTTTGCTCGTTATTCGTATTGCTCATGTTATTGTCTCTTTATATTTGACGTTACTATTTACAGCTTATTCAGCTTTTCCAAGTCCAACAATCCTTCTTTCTAATGGTTGATATATATTGCAGCCTATCGCTGAATATTTGTGGGTACTGATTGATGCGTTAATATTCTCTAAAGGTGGATATCATCTTTATTACTACTATTCAAATTGTAAATAGCGCACTTATAAATATAGCACTTATAAATATAGCACCTATAAACATAGACTTATAAGCATAGTAACGGTAAATGAGTAGTTTTGTTTGATTAGTTACATATACTATCGTAATCAATAGATTTTAGTTTTCCTTAACATTGACCTTTCGGTGGGTTGTTTTTCCGCTTTTATTTTTCATGAATTTAAATATTTATGCATAACTGTTAATAATTGAGCATCTAATAGCCAACAGAGGGCGTAAACTTGTTAAAATAGGGCACCAATTTATCTATTGATGGACATCGATTTATGACCACAACTGTTGCCACTCCCACCATTAAAGAAGACCGCATCTTAATCCTCGATTTTGGCTCGCAATATAGCCAGCTGATCGCCCGCCGTGTGCGTGATTCTGGGGTGTTTTGTGAGATGTTCCCTTACGATATCGACGCTCAGCGCATCATCGATTTTGGTGCAAAAGGCGTCATCCTATCGGGCGGCCCTGAGAGCGTGCATGCTGAAAACAGTCCACGTATCAACGATGCTGTGTTTGATCTAGGTGTGCCAGTATTGGGTATCTGCTACGGTATGCAGGCAATGGCAGAACGTTTTGGCGGGCAGGTTCATGCCAGTGATATCCATGAGTTTGGCGCAGCGACGATCAATATTGATGGCACATCAAAACTCATCGATGGTATCGAAGACGCAGTTGGCACGCTCAATGTCTGGATGAGCCATGGTGATAAAGTGATTGAAGCACCTGCTGGTTTTGATATCGTCGCCAGCACACCAAGTTGCCCAATTGCGATTATGTCTAATGATGACAAACAATACTATGGTTTACAGTTCCATCCAGAAGTGACACATACCTTGCAAGGTCAGGCACTACTAGGTCGTTTCGTCCATCAAATCTGCGACTGTGCAGGCGACTGGACACCAGACAATATCGCTGATATGCGTATCGCCCAGTTAAAAGAGCAAATCGGTGACAAGCAAGTATTGCTTGGTCTATCAGGCGGTGTCGATAGCTCAGTGGTCGCAGCGTTATTGCATAAAGCAATCGGCGACCAGCTGACTTGTGTATTTGTAGACAACGGCTTGCTACGCTTGCACGAAGGCGACCAAGTGATGCAAATCTTTGCTGAAAACATGGGCGTAAAAGTGATTCGTGTTGATGCAGAAGATTTATTCTTAGACGCATTGGCTGGCGAGTCTGATCCAGAGAAGAAACGCAAAATCATCGGTAAGACCTTTATTGACGTATTCGCTGATAGCGCCCGTCAAGTGAGTGAGCAAAGCGATGGTAAAGTCGTTGAGTTCTTAGCACAGGGTACGATCTATCCTGACGTGATCGAATCTGCTAAGTCGCATCAAGGCAAGGCGCACGTGATCAAGAGTCACCATAACGTAGGCGGTTTGCCAGATGACTTGGCATTCAAATTGATTGAGCCATTACGTGATTTGTTTAAAGATGAAGTGCGTAAACTAGGTATCACGCTTGGCTTACCAGCCAAAATGATCTATCGTCATCCGTTCCCAGGTCCAGGTTTGGGCGTGCGTATTTTGGGTGAAGTGACCAAAGAATATGCAGATATTTTGCGTCAAGCGGATGCCATCTTTATGGAAGAGCTTGAGCGCTCAGGCTGGTATGCCAAAACGGCGCAAGCATTTGCGGTATTCCAACCAATTAAATCAGTCGGCGTGGTCGGTGATGGCCGCCGCTATGCGTGGGTAATCGCGCTGCGTGCGGTTGAGACCGTAGACTTTATGACGGCGCGCTTTGCGCATCTGCCGTATGATTTGATCGAGACGGTATCGAACCGTATCATGAATGAAATCGCTGAAGTATCGCGCGTGACTTATGATGTTTCGAGCAAGCCGCCTGCTACGATTGAGTGGGAATAACACTTAATAAAAGTTATTAAACTAAAAATCTGATTAGTTCAATATAGCAATAAAAAGGCACTCAACTTGGTTGGGTGCTTTTTTTTGTGGCAATAAAATTTAATAGTTATACTGTTTATATAAATAGCTTCTAATAGTGTACTATAGTTGGATTTTATTATTAATAAGGCAATGCTTTATGTCAATAAATTACGATAGAGGTTCCGAGTGGAGAAAGTGGGATCTACATGTACATACACCGTCTTCAATATGTCAAAATTATGGTGGAGATACAGATGAAGCTTGGGAAAGATATATAAGTGATTTAGAAAGTTTACCGCAAGAGTTTTCCGTATTGGGGATTAATGACTATTTATTTATAGACGGTTACGAAAGATTAAAGAAAGAAAAAGAAGAAAATAATAGGCTACAGAATATTGATTTATTGCTGCCCGTATTGGAGTTTAGGCTAAATAATCTAGCTGGAATTGGTTTTGGTAAACTAGATAGAATAAACCTACATGTTATATTTTCAGATGAAATACCAGTAAATATTATAAAAGATCAATTTTTAAACACACTTGTTCAAAGTTATATAATTAATGATGGTCGAAAATGGGATGGAGTTGTTACTAAAGGTAGCTTAGTAGAGTTAGGAGCTGAAATTAAATCAGGTATTCCTGCAGAGGAAATTAGCAAGTATGGATCTGATTTAGAAGAAGGTTTTAATAATTTGAACTTAAATCTAGAAAATATTATCCAATCCTTGAATAAAGAAAGGTTTAAAGGTAAGTATCTAATAGCCGTTGGGAAAACAGAATGGGATGCAATGAAATGGACTGGTGCATCAATAGCTACTAAGAAACATATCATTAATACAGCGGACATTGTTTTTACAGCATCCGAGAGTGTAGTTAAATTTAATAGTGCTAAAGAAAAGCTTGTTCAACAATGCGTAAATAGCCGACTTTTAGATTGTAGTGACGCACATGACTACTCAACAAACTTGTCTAACAAAGATAGAATTGGCAACTGTTTTACATGGATAAAAGCTGACCCCACTTTTGAAGGTCTTAAGCAAGTTATCTATGAGCCAAATGAAAGGATATGTATATCTGAAGAAAATCCATTTTTGTTATTTGATAAACCTTATTTTTCAGCTATTTCTATCGAAAATGACTTGAATGTATTTGACGGTGAAACAGATCTTAACTTTAGTAAGTGTGAAACTATTCCACTTAACCAGAATTTGGTTACAATAATTGGAGGTAGAGGTGAAGGTAAAAGCATGCTTGTTGAATACTTAGCAAGTAGTTTCGTTGATAATGAACAGTCGAAAAATGGAGTTTTTAACAAGAATGGTGAAGTCAAACTTTCATATAATAAAACGAATTCAGATTTAGAGGAAATTATTAGTTTTGACATTATAGAAAAAAAGCATCCATTAGAGTTTATTTATATCAGTCAAGGTATGCTTAAGAAGTATGCAGGTGAGAGTGAGGAGAAAAACAAGCTTGCTGAATCTATGAAGAAACTTGCTCGATTAAGTGAAGTGAGTTTTGATGATCACTTGGATCATGAAATAATAACAAAAACTAATAAGTATTCTGAATTAAAATCTATACTAGAGTATGAGAATGAAGAAGGAATTTCTACTAACTCAATAAGTTTTTTAAGTGAAAGAAAAGATAGAGTTCAAAGTTTTATTGATAATATTACTACTGAAGAGAATAAGAAGAAGCTCAAAGATTATGCTAGCGACTTAGAGTCTTTAAACAAAAGTAACTTAGATTAACACACCAAGTGCAACGCTAATTAATATTATAGAACGCCTGCATAGGCGTCTTAAACCCTAATCGT
>NZ_JBQSVL010000126.1:0-4147 GCF_052376215.1 Psychrobacter sp. AOP7-B1-24 | reverse complement strand
TGTTTTTTTATTATCACACCTTCTTATTACTACTACTTAAGGATATCAAATGCTCGCTGCCGCCGCCGGCTCACCAAATTTAATGTTACAAGCTACAATCTTCTTAGGAGCCGCCCTGCTCTTTGTACCCCTTGGTAAACGATTTGGTATTGCGACGGTCCTAGGTTATCTCATTACCGGTCTCATATTAGGGCCCAGTGGCTTAGATGTAGCGGGTGATGCTGAGAGCTTATTACACTTTTCTGAGTTTGGTGTGGTTATGCTGCTATTTATCATTGGTCTTGAGCTTCAACCCTCACGACTATGGGCATTACGGCGTTCGATATTCGTACTTGGTGGATTGCAAGTCGGCCTAACCGGCACTCTTCTGATGTTGCTTTTGCATCAGTTTTTTTCCTTACAGTTAGACACTGCTTTTATCGTTGGCTTTGGCTTGGCCCTCTCTTCTACTGCTTTTGTACTGCAGATATTAACTGAAAAACAGCAACTTGCAAGCACCCATGGTCGAGAAGCCTTCACTATCTTATTGTTCCAAGATATTGCCGTTATACCCTTATTAGCCGTCATTCCCTTTTTATCAGGAGTACGTGAACAAAGCTACGACTTGATTTATTTTGGTAAAGTATTTGCCGTATTTGCTGGACTAATTTTTGCTAGCCGCTATGTTGTTCGACCCTTCTTTAAATTTGTGGCGTCAAGTGGTGCATCAGAACTACTAACTGCAGTCGCACTATTTATCGTGATGGGTGTGTCTATTTTAATGGGCCAAATCGGACTATCGATGGCATTAGGTGCATTCTTAACAGGTGTCTTATTAGCAGATTCCGAATATCGTCACGAACTAGAAGCCAGTATTGAACCTTTTAAAGGACTTTTATTAGGCCTGTTTTTTATGTCGGTCGGTATGCTGACTGATGTCAATCTCATTTTAGCCAAGCCTGTCTTTATTATTGGCTGTGCAGTGACGTTAATATTTATCAAGTTTGGTGTTATTACCTTAATTGCAAAAGTATTAGGCAATCGCTGGCCAACCAGCTTTAGGCTAGGTGTGACACTCGCACAAGGGGGTGAATTTGCTTTTGTCTTATTCAGTGTCGCTAGTGCTCAGAACGTTTTACGTCCTGAGCTTGCCAATACACTGAACCTTATTGTTACCATTTCTATGGCACTCACGCCACTGGCATTTTTATTATTAGAAAAAATAGGTGAGCCTTTATTTGCCAAGAGCAAACCAAACCGCGAGTACGATACGATTCCAGATCATGAGCATCAAGTCATTATTGCCGGTTTTGGCCGCGTTGGTCAGATCATCGGTCGTGTACTACGGATGCATGATATTGAATTCACTGCTATTGAACGCTCTGCAAACCGAGTAGACTTCGTCCGTAAGTTCGGTAACCAAGTTTACTATGGTGACCCAAAGAATCCTGAAATCTTACGCGCCGCTGGCATCCAAAAAGCACGTGTGTTTATTCTCGCTATCGATGATCTAGAACGCTCTATCACAACCGCTCAATACTTACGCAAAAACTATCCAGATATAATTATCTTGGCACGAGCACGTGATCGTCAGCATTATTACCGCTTACGTGAAGTGGGTGTACGTCATATTTGGCGTGAGACTTATTTATCGTCTTTAGATATGTCACGTGAATCACTACAACTACTTGGTATCTCACCAGAAAAAGCACGCGAAACAGTGCAAACGTTCCGCGACTATGATGATGACTTGATTGAACGTCAGCAAGCCATTTATGATGATGAAGCCAGCATGATTGAATCGGCACAATCAGCCATGGCAGAGCTTGAAAGCTTATTTGATGAAGACATCGGTAAAGCACGCAAAATGGACTTAACTGACTTTTATGACGCATTAAAGAACCAAGCAACACCAGTCGATGAAAAAGAGGATATCGTAACAGACGCTAAAAAATAAGGCAGTGTATCAAAAATAATAGCATGACGCCCTATTCAGGCAAGCAGCCTGGCGGAGCTTGCTGTTTGTTTAGCGACGTCATACAGCTCCAATTATCGCTGTCTGGTACATGATAAAACACCAGTGTCTGATCATTCAGATAGCGTATCGGAAACTTGATGTTATGAATCGTTGCAATTACTGCGCAGTCGGTTTCTGCAACCCCAGCGGCAGTGGTATTAATATCGATACTTACTTGCTGCGTTGCCGTATTCAAAGACAAATTAGTCGGGCACTGTCCTGTTTGCTGATAGTTCAATGCCACACGGTTTTGTGTCGTTTTAACCGTGTCATAAGCATCAAATACCACTTCATTTGCTTTTGGCTTAGCAATAATAGGTAAAAACTGCACCTTAATAACCATTAAGGCAAAAGCAAAAAAACCAAACCCCAAACCCAGACCAAACAAACTCACACCACCCTCTCTTCTCAAGTGTGACTTCTGAGCAGCTTCATCTCTCGGATAATCCTCAATAGCATCCGCAATCTCACGTCGTGCCATTCGATAATAGTAAGCATCCGTCCAACGTGCGACCATAAATGACCAAAATATCCAGATTATTGCAGCAATACCTATACGCGTAGCCATCTGATAAGCATCAGGAATATAGGACATCGCTACAAACTCAAAGGCAACCAACACCAATGCTACATTGAGCTGGATGAATGACCACCCTGCCACACTGTATACAATGGCATCCATATAGCGCTTGCGATAGAGCAGCCAAGGAAAAGTCACAAAAAATGCAGCCCAGTGCCATTTGGGTGACAGATAACCTTGCTCATCAAACTGCTCAAAGCGCTTGAGATAATAGTGCTGACTACGGTGACCAATAAACCACTTATCAAGCTGTTGACGCTTAGCAGAAGACAGCTTGTCCTGATAAAACGGTGGTGGCGAATCTGTCTCAATAAATAACATAGTGATAAGCCTTACTTGCTATAAAAAAAATAAAATCAATTGGGGCATCTTTGGTCCTTCGACCATGGCAGTGCCTATTTGTGAATAGTCAACACGCCCTAGAACTATTATATGATAATGCTAAAACTTGCGCATAAAACAATAAAACGGTAGCAAAATAGTTTACTCAATCATCTAGATATGTCCATTTGATTAAAAGAGTATTGTCCGTTCACAGTCGTATCGATTTAACTTATAATGAGCGTACCTCATCCATTTTATTAAGCCTTGTCAATCCTATGAGTCAACATCCTAATACGAACGATAACATCGATAGTACCAATACTACTGATGAAGCATTAAACTCTAGCACCAATACTAAAGAAGGCAAGCATATTCGTATCGTCAATACGTTTATGAAACGACGTACGCACATGAATAAAAACGCCGAATTGGCACTGACCGATCCAGCATTTGCTGAATATCTGGTTAATAACAGTTTTGGTGATGGCGATCTAGAAGGCATCCATAACCTAAGAACGCTATTCGCTGATAGCCCTAATGGTAGTGACGCACCACTTACTCTAGAGATTGGTTTTGGGCTCGGCGATTCATTCATCGAAATGGCAGCAGCAGATCCTACTCGCAATTTTGTGGGCGTTGAAGTACATGAACCTGGTATTGGTAAATGCGCTTATATGGCAGGCACTCAAAACTTACACAATGTCAAAATCATTAATGGTGATGCCATTCAATTGCTCAAGCAGTTACCAGAGAACCATATCGATCGTATTCAGCTTTATTTCCCTGACCCATGGCAAAAAAAGCGCCATTATAAACGCCGCTTTGTCAGCCCTGAGCGCATGGCGATTGTCACGCGTAGCTTAAAACAAGGTGGTTGGTTCCATACGGCGACAGACTGGGAGCATTATGCTTTTTGGATGGTTGAAGTATTAGATGAGTTTTCGGGATTAACCAATCAAGCTGGTGCGGGTAACTTTACTGACCGCCCTGACTTTCGTCCAATGACCAAATTTGAACGTCGAGGTCTAGAGCGTGGACATGGCGTATGGGATTTAATCTATATCAAAGACTAATGCCAATCGCATATTTTTAATAGATCTCAAAAAGCGGCTAATATATTTAGCCGCTTTTTTTGACTTTACAATTGACTATTTACCACTTAATAAAGTCAGTTGTGATAAATCCTCAGCGGTAAGCCTTATTTTAAAAACTTTTATCATTTCTGTGATAAAAAAATTATAAAATAT
>NZ_JBQSVL010000125.1:0-4228 GCF_052376215.1 Psychrobacter sp. AOP7-B1-24 | reverse complement strand
TGAGCTTCCGAAAAATAAGAAACACTCATGCCTGGTATATATTGGTTTGAAATAAAGGCTTGGCAACGGCTAGCAAAAGCTTGTTGAACGTTGGTAAGACTTGCATTTTTAGGTGTGGCAATACCAATTTTCATAGGACGCACATCACCAGATATCCTAACCATGACCAACTCTTTACCGTCGTATGAAAAGTCAGTTTTTGGTCGAACATTTAAAATGGTGTAACCAATATTGTTGCCAACCATCGAACGAATGACATCAACGTATTTACAAGTTTCTTTAATGTTGGGTTTTAAACGCTTGGTACGAAAAAGCGAAAGAAAATAATCGTTACTGTAAGGCATATCTAGTAGTATCATCGGATACTCAGTCAGCTCTTCCAACGTAACGGCTGTGTTTTTAGCCAATGGATGAGATTTTGCCAAAAGCACATACGGTGGTAGGTCTGCTAATGGCGTAAAATTGATTAGATTTTCATCAATATGCAAGTCATATAATAATGCGAGATCTATCGTGTTTTGATTCAATTCTTGCAGCAAGTTATGGTGATCATCTATCACTGCTTCTAAATCTACCTGACTATATAAATGAGAAAACCCATGTATGATTTCAGCATAAATAAAAGGCGCAAAGGATGAAAAACACCCTACTTTAATTTTGCCGCGCATGACACCTGTGAAGTCAGCTGACATAGAATAAAGATCAGAAGATTGCGCGAGAATCACTTTGCAAGCATTTTTTACTTGCTCACCAATTTCTGTTAATAACAGCCCCTTAGCATGTTGGCGAATAAATAACTGCGCATGGAGCTCAGATTCCATATGCGCTATTGCCGCTGATATCGACGGAGATGAGATATGGATCTTTTCAGAAGCGATGATAATACTGCCACTTTCAGCGGTGGTAACAAAGTATTCCATTTGGCGTAGAGTGATGCGACTTAACACGATAAATCCTTTTGATTAAATAATATTTATAAGTCTCCAGGTACTCCATAACTTGGTGAAATCGTTGGGTTAAAAGCTCTTACAACATAATCGTCTAATTGAGGTTCGTAAATTCCCCACAATTGCTGTAAATCCTCTATTGGAGTGTCTGACCAATCAACTCGAAGATCTACAATCGGCCACGTGGCTTTATCTACTACTAGCAGCCCTGCAGAGTGCACTTCCCCTTCTTCTCCACCTGCGTTATACCCTGATACTAAGCTTTCAAGTAGTCTGCTGGCAAGCGCGCCTTCGCTTTTTTCAAAAGTATTTAGCATAGCTTCTGGCACAGCCGTGTTAGATAGCATATTTCCGGCGCAAGAAGCATTTTTTCCAACAACCGTAGAAAATGTGCCGAGGGTGTGCTCACCGCTAAATACAAAAGGTGCCCCTGTTGTATCTAACGCCATTAATTGGCGATATTGGATAAACTCTGTACTTTTAATTAGCTCTAGGCCAGCATCAGTGGGCGTTAAATTGTATTGCATCATCTCAAGCAATACTTGAGACAAGTTAGGGTCAGTTATATTTTGACTGGTAACCACACCAACACCAGCTTTAGCACGAATACACCTAGATGCCACTGCTGGTGATGATGAGCTAACCGCCGCTCCTAACTGTCCTGTTTTTGTGCAGCGTGCAATAATAGAAAAAGTCATCGTACATCCTTAATATAAATTATAGTTTTAGATCACAGCGGTGGCATCTACTTCTACCAACCATTCAGGACGTGCCAATGCAGAGACCACAATACCAGTGGATACAGGATGTACGCCTTTTAGCCAACGACCAACCACACGATAAACATCTTCGCGGTATCTAGGATCTATGATGTAAATGGTGATTTTGCAGATATCCTCTAGCTCTCCGCCAGCCTCTTTTAACAACATATCAATGTTGTACATTGCTTGTTCTGTTTGACCTTTGACATCGCCAATACAAACGCTTTCATTAGTTTCTAGATTTTGGCCAATTTGACCTCGTAAAAACACAGTGCTGCCTTTTGCCACCACTGCTTGGCACAAGTCATTATCAATATTTTGCTCAGGATAGGTGTCTTTGGTATTAAAGGGTCTGATACGTGTGTGTTTCATTGGCTGCCTCATGTCATGTTTAAATAAAATAAGTGCTGTCTAAAGCTTCTGTTAGGCCTTATAAACAGTATGTCGCAAATCAATTTCAAGGCAAATTAAGATTTCCTTTCCAATGATTAGGTTCAGCCATATCAAATTGATTCGGTTTTTTTGAGGTATAAATTCAGGACATATGATTGTCATTTGTAATATATAAAAATTATGATGAGGTCAGTGGATATGATTTATTGAGAGGATTTGACCTTAATAGAGTTGTTATGCCAAACATTCATATTTGTTTAATAGAGAGAATAGCCATATGTCAATCAACAACAAAAATATAGATACGCTCATCGTTGGTTCAGGTCAAGCTGGTATTGCCATGAGTGAGCATTTAAGCAATCTAGGTATCAATCACTTGGTATTAGAAAAAAACCGAATTGCTGAAGCATGGAGGACCCGTAGATGGGACTCACTAGTGGCCAACGGTCCTTGCTGGCATGACAAGTTTCCAAATATGGACTTTCCTCATGACCCAGAGAGTTTTGTACCACACAATGAAGTGGCTGAATATTTTGAACAATATGCCCACATGATTGATGCGCCAGTAGAAACTGGCGTAGAAGTACAAAATATTGTAAAAAACAAGAATATGATAGGTTTTACCGTCAAAACTAATCAAGGAGACGTTGTTGCCAATAATATTGTGGTCGCAACAGGGCCTTTCCAAAAACCCGTTATTCCTGCTATTGCTCCTCAAAAAACAGACTTATATCAAATACATTCTGATCAATACAAAAACCCCGATCAGCTCCCTGATGGTGCGGTATTGGTTGTTGGTGCAGGATCTTCAGGTGTACAAATTGCATCAGAACTCAATAGTGCTGGCAAAAAGGTGTATTTATCTGTGGGCCCGCACGAGCGACCACCACGTAAATATAGAGAAAGAGACAATGTTTGGTGGTTAGGTGTATTAGGCACATGGCACGAAACAAAGCCACCACAAAGACCTATTAAAGGGTTTGCGGTAAGCGGAATGAATGGTGGTCAAACTGTCGATTTTAGAAAAATGGGTCATGATGGCATCACTCTTGTAGGAATGACCAAAGCCTTTGAAGACAATACTGTCTCTTTTAATGACGATTTGGTTGACAACATTGTCAGTGCTGAGAAAAACTACTTAGATAATCTTGAAGAGATGGATGACTACATTGAAGCGAATGGTCTAGATTTGCCTGAAGAACCTGAAGCAAAAATTATCATGGATATGCCTGACTCTATGAAAAACCCCATCCATGAATTGGATTTTGAAAAAGACAATATCACCAGTATTATTTGGGCATCCGGTTTTGGCTATGATTACAACTGGCTACCGTTCGATATTTTTCAAGAAAATGGTGCGCCGATACACAATAGAGGCATCACCAGCGAGCCAGGCATTTACTTTGTTGGTTTGCCGTACCTGTCTAGTAAAGGCTCTAGCTTTATTTGGGGCGTATGGCATGATGCCAAACGTATTGCCGAATATATTGACATACAAAGACAGTATCAAAGCTATAAACTGGCTGAGAAATCTGATTAATGTTATAAATCCATAATGCTTTATTATTAGGGCATGTTGCATAGTCAACAGGCCCTAATTTGGTTTAAGTCCCCAAACTAGTCAAAACGTCTAAGATTGAGAGAACGCCTTAGTAGTTCGCTGACTACACCAGTGACCTGGGCTGCAATGCTTACTGCGACCTCATTCTGCCTCACGATATAAGACTCTCTTCGCTTCCATTCTAAACATTTCCTGACTCAAAACTGGCTCCCTATTCACTACATTATCTGTTTCACGT
This sequence comes from Psychrobacter sp. AOP7-B1-24, assembly GCF_052376215.1. Taxonomy (NCBI): domain Bacteria; kingdom Pseudomonadati; phylum Pseudomonadota; class Gammaproteobacteria; order Moraxellales; family Moraxellaceae; genus Psychrobacter; species Psychrobacter sp. AOP7-B1-24. The sequence goes on along the minus strand of NZ_JBQSVL010000125.1, from coordinate 328 downwards.
ACTACAGAGCTGTCAGTCTCTCTATACAAGGTATTCTGCGACTCTTGTCTAAAATCATCATAACTAATGATAGCATCAACTATGGGGCTATCAGGAACACGATTGAGGTCTGATATATTGTTTTGCATGTTTAATAACTGCGAGTTACTGACTAGCTGGTGATGGCTAAGAGAGACACTATCAGTTGTTGGAAATATTGTGGTGATATTCGAGTTTTGAGAAATGGTTGAAAAAAAATAGTTAGACATAACAATAGTAATCACCAACAACATACCGATTGTGATGATTATTTTTATGTTACTAGAAGGCTTTCTTTGACTTTTTTGTT
>NZ_JBQSVL010000124.1:0-4238 GCF_052376215.1 Psychrobacter sp. AOP7-B1-24 | reverse complement strand
ACGGCTACTTGAGCAGCTACTGGCATTGGCACTATATGAAAACACCTATGATATATCTGGTCACCCGCACCCACGTAGCGTCTGTCTATGGCTGTTTGACCAACCAATCACTGAAATGCTCAAACATAGTATCTATCTGATAGGACAGGCGTATGGAATGGGGACAAACAAGCGTCGTTATTTGCGCTATTGGGATCCTAGAGTATTAGCGCTATTAACACACCTGTGGACTGATCAACAAAAATTGCAAGTATATCAACTGAGATTACCTCGTATTCACTATGTAGATTGGAATAACACCTTTACAGAGGTAACGTTGCCGACACCTAGTGAGGTCTATCCGTCTAATACGAAAGTGGCACTAGATCAGCTTAAGCCGTTACCTTTTCGCTTCAGTCAGCAGCAGTGGCAGCTGCTTATACAGACAGAGTGGATAAATATGATACTGCGGCAGTTAAAGGGCCAAGTGGTAATCAATGATCGAGTTTATGACATTATCATCAGTCAAGCTCTACTGATTGCTCAGCGTAAAATGTCGCAGCAGCAAGCCATTAAGAATATTGTCAAAAGCTTAGAGCGAATTAAAAATAAAGGAGTACAGGCATGAGTGATGGTGTGTTGGATTTTATAAAAAGTACTTTCGGAATGGATGACAAGGAAGCAGATGTATCAGAAAACTCTATAGAATCGGTGCCTGTAGAGCGAACATCAGAAGGTAGTGGTACGGATGATAGCTCTCTGCCGTCTGTTGAATTAGACGCAATTACAGTAGAAGCAACAGGATGTCGTGCTTATGAATGTGGACAGACAGGTATACCGGTTTTACCTGTGGTATTTAGTCGATATGATTATAGAGTAAGTCGCAAGGATAAGCGTTATTTTAGGGATACGTTGTCTTCAAAATCAGCCAAACATGATGCTATTGCGAGCCTACCTACACACACCTACCTTTATTGTTTTAATGATTATATTGATGGTGAAGGAAATGAAGAAAAGTTTGTTGAAGAAATATTTACAGGTAAAGATGGTGCATTAAAGAGAGTTACAACGTATAACAAAGATGATTTTGAAGAAAAAAAAGAAAAAGATACTAATAAGATAGAGGTGACAAATATAGATGAGTCTGACGATGACACATTTGACGAAATGGTACAGCCAGCTACCTGCGATCGAGATAGTCATAGTACGTTAGATAGTAAATATTATACCTTATATCCAGGTGACGTAGTATGGTTCATGGTCAGTCATGCCCAGCTAAGTAAAGCAGCATTAAAAAAATATTTTTATGATGAAGCATTACGCGATAAGCGTATGCAAAAGTTCGTCGCTGATGACTTGATTGATAATAAAAATACTAAATATATGTCTGAATACCTCCCGGAAATAGAGTATATAAATAGCTTTCATCAACGAAAGCAGCTAGAGCAGGGCGGTGACATCGGTGATAAATTTACAGTACATGAAAAGTATTCAAAAACAGTTGTTGGTGAAGATGAAGATGAAGATGGAGAAGTTGAGGAGATTATCCTAAAAGAGGATGCTAATGGTGCTATGAGTTCGGCTTTTCAGCTATACAAAAATATGGAAAGGGGTATTAATGATAGGATAAGCGATCTTGAATCTAATATAAATGAAGGTTACGAGAATTACGAGAATAGTAAATTATACGAAAAGTCTGAAAAGCACCAATTGAAGATTCTAAAAGATACCAAACCTATGATGGTTGCTCTACACGATCCCGTAGGAGATGTATTGGCAGCAGCGGAGAAACGGAATTACCTACTTAAGAAATTAGATGATGCTCAAAAAAATAAAGGTCAAATGCGAGAGCAAGTCAATGCCATTATTATTGACAATATTAGAATGAGGGTAGAAGCAGGTACTGGGTACGATTCTTCCAGATCACAATCACCTTCTGAGTTGGCTTATCATATAGACGGCCGAAATAAAGTAAGTCAGGCGAACAATAAGAATATCTATGACTATATCGACCGCTCAAGGTTCAAATCAGTTTTGTCTGCTGCAAAAAAGAGTAAAAGTGATAAAAGGGATATTGCCAAAGCTAGGCAAATATTTATAGATGCCATCGGCTATGACAAAAACAAACAGGACACACTAGACTTCGCTTTTGTCATGCGTGAAGACTTTCCAGAAAATGATGAAGAAAGCCATTTAGGCTATGCTCAAATTATCGCTGAAGCGACTCAAGGCATCGGTATTGATGAGAGTAATATGGGTATACCAGATGCAATATGGTCAGGTTATAACCCCAAGAAAGTAAACGGTATGACAGCGGAGCAAGAGTTTAGACAGTCGTTACTGCCTTGCATCTCCGGCGAACAGTCTACTGAAGATAACTGGTTTTTTAAGGCATTAATCGGGCTTGATAAAGAAGATCTTAACAGATTTGAAAACCCGCCAGCCTATGAAAACTCAGCACGTCTCAGTGAGGCTACTGGTGCTGTTGCACAGTGGATAGAGATGTTTGATAAAAATAAAAAGCAGAGAAAGATTGCAAAAAATGCGTCTATATCTGTCGCTACTAAGGTAGATGAAATAAATAAAATTGCTGCTAATCAAGCTAGAATTATTGAAACCTATTCAAATAATCAACAATACATTCAAACTGAGCATGGTTTATTAAACCGAGGAGAAGTATACATTAGAGCCTCTGTTGCTAAAACATCAGGGTGGAAACAAGGTTTCCTAAAAGTGCTTCATATACCATTTAAACATCAAGTAAAGAAAAATATTACAAAAGCCTCACTCAATATGGATAGTAAATTACTCCCTGCTGCTATAGACAAGGAGGCAATTTTGGCCGGTTCATCGGCATCCAGACGAAGTGCTCCCTTTGCTATAGATTTTGCAAAAACATTTAATTTAGATGCTACTGCAGTAAGAACCGTCAACGATGCTGCTTCAGGTAACAGACAAGCAGTCTTAGATGTTGTTACGTATCTTGGAGACGATGCTGTAAACAAGGCCACATCTCTTAGTAGGCAACTGTCACAGTCAGGCACTGAGCTGGATAGTTTGCTGAGGACGACTGACGATGATTATCGACAGCTAGATCGAAGATCAGCAGGTAAGGCCGCCATGATCTCAGCCGCCGTGATGGCCTTTCAGTTAAGAAGTACATTAATCAATAAAGATAAAATTAGCGCGATGGTAGTTCGAGGCGATCGTGCCAGTCTTGAGTTTATGACAGCTTATACCAGTACAACACTTGCTTTGACCAGTGCTAGCCTTGATGTAGCCAATGCTGGGCTACAGATGAAAGTAGCACGCAGTGCATGGGTCGCAAGGCTGAGTCTCAGCGTCGGTGTACTTGGTGCTGTGGGTGCTGGTTTTGAGATTTATAGTTTGTCTATTTCATTAGAGAGACAGTTAGAGAGTAAAAGTTATGGTAGTGCTGTAGCAACAGGTGTCGCTGCAGGTGCAGCATTAACAGCAGGTATTACAGGTACAGCAATTGCTTTAGGATTTGCAATGCCTTGGGTAGTGGGAATTATGGCGGTCGCCTGGACAGTGAGCTTTTTTGCTGGTTGGATCGCATCTAACTATGATAAAAGCAATATCCTCCCAGTACACTATTGGCTAGATGCAGGTGTCTTTGGCAACAAAAAAATGATCGATGTCAACGACTATCCAAATAACCCTTTTAGCAACTCAGCCAAAAAAATCACACCGATGGCAAGTCTTGAGCAAGACATGCATGCCTATGCATTGGCATTGACCAGTATTCGGCTTGAGCCAAGATTTACCACCAGGGCAGAAGGCTTCAATAAAGTCCTCTCAGGGCAGCTGACTGCTGTCATCAGTCAATGGGAAGACAAAAGTAAGCTTGAGGTACAATACATCGGTATTGGCGATCAAGAGCAAATCCTAAACACAGAGACAGTCAGCATAGGGATACTAAAGCAACAAAACAAAACCAGGGAGACCTCAGAAGGGCTGCAAATCACCTTAGATATTCCTGAGACCAGTCACTTTAAAGAGCCAGCTTGGCAATCAATAAAAGACTCATCTTGGGAGTATCATAATAATAGGGAAAACCGAATAGAAGAAGCCCGTCAAGCAGCTCGGAGCGATCCTGATAGTCAAATCGAGCAATTAAGAGTGGTCGCACTATATTCATTGAACCCAGATGCACACCCACATTATCAACTACGTACTACGGTGACGAGTCAATAAGGAAAAAAACATGCAATTACGCGACGACTTTGCTACCCACG
>NZ_JBQSVL010000123.1:0-4638 GCF_052376215.1 Psychrobacter sp. AOP7-B1-24 | reverse complement strand
GTTATGTATCAGATAGGGATAAGGATGCTGTAAAGGTTGATTTGGGGTGATAGTAGCGTTCGTTTTTGGGTTGCGATTTTTTAAACCTTAAACCTAAATATAACTGATTTTGTACTGTAATTGTCTTATAATTGGAATCATTTGTAAGATAAATGGAGTACAAACCATGTCAACTGTCAATTTTAATATGCGAGTTGAAAAAGAACTCAAAGACGAAACCAGTCAAATTTTTGAGAATTATGGTATGACTACCGCACAAGCGGTCAGAATGTTTTTGGTCAATGTTGCCAAAACGAAGAAAGTTCCGCTGTCGTTTGATTATCAAGCAGATGATTTGGTACTCGGTGCTGAGACGCTACAGGCGATTGAGCAGGGGCGTTTAGACTACCAAGCAGGGAAACTCGATAAATTAGCTCCTGACGAGGCTATACAGGCGTTACAGGAGCTTACTCGTGGCTAGAACGGTTGTTCCAACAAATCAATTTAAGCGCGACATCAAAAAGCAGTCGATTGAACTTATCACGCCGCAATGGATCGAGGTTATGAGTTGCTTGATTAATGATTTACCGCTGCCAGTCAGATTTTGTAATCATGCCCTCACTGGCGACAAGAAACACCTGATGGATTGTCATGTTAAGCCTGATTTGGTGTTGTTGTACGAATATCAAGATGACACGGATTTAATTCTGCATCGGTTAGGCTCGCACAGTCAGTTGAAAATCTAATATCACATGAAAAAACTGATAGCCTCTAAAATGCGCTGTAAGGGCTTAGAAATTATTAAATGATACTAGGGTAGCCAAAGGGCTAAACAAACAGCAGACAGACGCTAATTTAAGCCAGATAGGCACACAATCAAGTTAGGTTTGAAAGGATAGATACAAAACGGTAGAACATTAGGCTTGTTGGCAGGGTCGCGGCAATCGACTGCGGTCGATTGAAAAAGACTGATTAAATTTGTATCTGTTTTAAATTAGCCTAAGCACAGAAGAATTGATTAGATATGCTTAACGGCAGCAAAAAAGAAAAAGCACCCTAACGGGCTATTACCTGATTACGGTGGCACTTGTGCATTTTTGAAATGATTATCATTATCATTAATATCCTCTAATCTTTGGGCGACTCCAAGCAATACCATTCCCATATATCGGGCTATGTCAGGGCTTATTTTTTCTTCTTCGTCTACCCAATCGGCTAAAATTTCTATGAACGTATCAAAATCTATCGAATACATATCTCTATCTTCTTCGGTAATAAACAACTCGCTGAATAGTTTAGCGTCTGGCTGATCTTCTAATTCTTCGATATGCTCATTCTGTGATTTTTCATTCATGCTCATACTCCTTTAGCCATGTAGATACTGTGTTTCTGTGGGTTGCTAGGGCTTTCGATATGTGGCTGATATTATAACCTTGTTCGTGCATTTCTTGAGCTTGTTTTCGCTTATCTTCGTACTTAGCTGACCTTGCCTGACCGCCCTTGTTACAAGCACCTTTACGGTTTGCTCTCTTAACCCTGCATGACTGAATACGGCTGAAACGCGCTTTTGATTTTTCACTGTATGCCCCAAACCGCCCTGATTTGCAATAACGTGTAATGCTGCGGACAATGTACTTCAGCTCGTTAGGAAATAATGGCACGTCAAAACGCTGGTTAAATTCTTCTGCAATAGCAGTTAAAACACGCTCTAGCTCCCTTCGGGTAAGGTCTTTCGCTATCGGATAGGCTTGGTGTCTAACATGGTTAAACACGTTCACATTGCGCCCATAACCTTCGTCATTGGCTGGCTCTTGCTGTTGGTATGGTTTTAAATCTAAATATTCGGCAAGCTCGGCTAGGGTATAAGACGGCTTAGCCCCTGTTATATATACTTCGTGCGAGGTATGGCAAGGGTTTTTTATAAGGTTACCGCTATAGCCTTTGTCTGCTCCTAGCGCCAATCGTAGCGCCTTTTGCACACTGGCTAGATACTCTACTGGCTTAGTGCTTGCTTTACGCCACTTATCCACTGGTTTTGTTAGCCTGTAGGCGTAGTGAGCGTGTCCGTTTTCGGGATTTTTGATAATAATTTGCGGTCGTGGCAAATTATTATCATGGTAAGCGAATAGGGCTTGTGGATCGTCAATGTCAAAGACAAGCCACTTGATAATCTCGGGGTGATTGGGTTGTATGTAGGCGTGTTTTATGGCGTGTGACTTGGTGCGAATGTGGCTAAAACCCTTGCTATTAGTGCAATAAGGCTTAGTCGCTAGGTCTGCGTAGAATTGGGCTAGAGTGCTGACGCTCTGCCAGTCGGTCGGGTCTATTTGTTTGATTGCGTACACTATAAAATTTCAGTTTTGCATCAGGTAGTAGTATGGGTTACTTAAAAAATACTGAAACCTATCCCACCAAATACAAAAAAGCCTTGTCTTAGAGTGTGCAACCAACTAAAATACGCTTACGATACGTGGTTTTTAGGTGGTTACACACTTATGAATTACATTAAGCCCTGACAGTTGTCGCTGTTGGGGCTTACTCGTTTCTAGCGTTTGAGTTTACGCTCATTTACGCCTTGATGTAAAGGTTGAGTATTAGCCAAGATCAAGCGGGGCATTTTCCGCTTGTCCTGGCTAATACTCAATCCAACAACCGCTAGGGCGTTAGTTATTGCCAATCTATATCCTTACCTTTCGTCTGCACCTGCTCTTGTTCTTGGGGCTTATTTAACTGCTCTAGTTCCTGCTGTAGCCTTTGCGTTTCCTTGTCCCATGCCGTCGCTTCATAACTTGCTTGTGCAAGATCAGGGCGTTGCTCTTTGATTGCTTGATGATGCTCATAACGGCTATATTCTGCTACGCTCATTCCTTGCTTACTGACCAGTTCACGCTCTTTATTCTCTATTGTTTGTTGATGCGTTCGCAACTCAATCGCATATGCCGTTTGGTTAGATTGATGGGTTCTCTTGTTCGTAAAAAACCCTTTGGTTGGCTCTACTGGTGGTTTGTCTTTGATCGCTTTAATCTCTGCCTTAATCTTGGCAACCTCTTTTTGCTGTAGCTGACTAGCGTATTCACGCACCGCTTTAAAATACTCTTTCTCTCCCTGTTCATAAGGGTTATGGCGTTTTTCTAACTTCTCAATTAGGGCGGTTTTAGCGTCATTCTGTGGCTGTGGTATCGGTTTGGGCTGTGGCGGTCTTGGCGTGGGGCGTGCCTGTTCTTGAGCTTTAGCCTTTGCCTGTTCCGCTTGGCGTTGCTCTTGTTCTCGCTGATTAATATTAGTAACTTTTATTATCTGCTGTACTAGTACGTCACGTATCGGGCGGTCAATCTCTTTTGCTACGTCTTTTATGGCTTGCTCGGCTTGCTCTCGTACCTCTAATTCTGAGATATACGCTTGCTTAATCTCGGGCTTTTTAAGTTGGGTCATGCTGAAGTTGGTTGGCTCTCGGTCTATGCCCTGCTCTTTTAGTGATTTCATACTAATACGCTCACTATGCCCTGCACGCTCTAGGTGTTGGTTGCACAATTCTTCCCATCTGTTGCGTTGGTCTTTTAGGTCTTGCTTGCGTTCTGAAGGTTTTATACCAGTGTTAGCCTTTTTTGCTCCGCCACGCTCGGGGTGCTTGCTGTTGTACCGTTTAAAATACTGCTCTGGGTCACGCTCTACCCCATCTCTTGTACGCTCACTAAACATAATATGAGCGTGGGGCTGTTCCTTGCCATCCATAGCAGGGGGATTGTGTATAGCGTACTGGTAAGCGTGCTTGTCGCCTATCTCTTTATCTATCCATTCTTTGATAAGATCATGGCGTTGATCGCTGTCTAGCTCTCTCGGTAAAGCAATAACGTGTTCCCTGTATGTACTGCCGTTCTTGCGTTCGTGTTCATCTGCCGACTGCCAAAAGTAATTAGGGTTATGCTCTGCCCACGCAGGCATATTTCCGTGCCCTGTATGTTCTAACTTTTCTTGGCTGTTGCTTTCTTTTTCATACTTTCCTTCACGAGCAATGTATTGGGCGTGAGGGGATGCCTTGCCCTTACTTCCTACGCCTACGCTTAGCATTGCTATTGCCATTTCTTTTGCTCTTTTTATTTGTCAGGCGGTAGCCTGATTGGGGATTGCAAAGGGGGTTTTATCCCTTGCCACGTTGTTTCTAGTTTATGTACCGAAAGGGGAATAAAATAGAAACGTCTAAACGTGCCTTGTTTCCTCAACAAGGGTTAAAAACCAACTGCCTATTTACTATAGATGCCTTATGATAGACTCAACTCAATACCAACGCAACTAACCATAAAGGACTAAATATGGCTGCCATTGATACGGCTTACCTCGATGATCTAATCAAACGATTTAGAGGCTACAAGTCAATTACTGATACCCAATCTCTTATTATCTTGTTAGGTGAACAAGCCAATAGAGATAAGGAAGATAACCGTAAGTTAGCCGTGTTACTGAAAGCGGAGAAAAAAGCTGATGAACTTGCAAAAGCTCGGGCAACTGCTAGACGGTTGATGGATGCTGAGAAGTCAAAGACTAGGAAAATAGAGACTAGACGTAAGCTGATTTGGGAAAGTGCTTTGGAGGCAATGGCTAAGAATGACGATGAAAGTAAGAAGATGCTGCAACATCTAAGGGTTAAAGCGTTTAACGAGG
>NZ_JBQSVL010000122.1:0-4885 GCF_052376215.1 Psychrobacter sp. AOP7-B1-24 | reverse complement strand
CTACTTTCATAAAAATATATGTCTGTTAATAACGTAAAGCGTAACCATGTATTCAGATATCGCTTACCTTCAGTAGAGTTCTTCTCACTATTAATATCTATAATCATATCAGTATTGCCGTATTATTAGGAGATTCAGACATCAGTTTGCATTGATCACCAAACAGTACACGACAATTATTGTCGCATCGCTCTCTAGGCTGTTATTAAAATCATTAAAAAAGCCAAATACATTTAGTATTTGGCCTTGATAGTTTTAGCTGCAATCGACTAGATGATAACTCACGGGCTTTCTCTAATAGTGAAAATTTCTATGTTGAAAGACAAATTGGTGAGGATGAAAGCATTTTTGCTAGTAAAGTGGCAGAAAGATTGGATGAAGGCTATATGACTTATCTCAGACACAAGCGCATGGAGGATTAGAAATCATACCCACCTGCATGAAAAAACTGTTAGCGAGTGATAAGTATTATACTGAGGCTTTAGTAAAAGAAGAGATGTTGATTAATTATCTCCTAGTGCTATCTTAGTATAGTGAGCGTGTCGCAAAGCTTTTACTTCTCTGCTAGTTGCAATCTTACCTTCCTCAAAGTCTTTAAAAATATGCTGAGTATCTGGATTGATAGGAATGTTATCTACTGCGAAACTGGCCAAAGTGGATGCAGTTATACGGCGTCGCTTTTCTATCTCTTTTTGACTTACTAGAATAGGACGATCATCAATAATTGATGCTTCAAGTTTAGAATATTCCATACTAGCTCCTATCGGTAGTAATAAAATTGTTCAGCAAGTCAGATAGTCTTCTATCTAGATAACTTTTCTCTCACTGATATGTCTTATTCGGCTGATTTAATTGTATTAACGATTTAGACATCGGTAAATCATGATTGTTTAATATCAAGAGCTATTGTGACTGAATAATTCGTACTTTTAGCATCTCCTAGAGTCGCATAACTTATTTGCTTTAAAGCTTTCTGAGACCTATATGGACTAAATAACTCATCAATAGTGTACCCCCTATGGCAGGATAGTTGTCACCCCTAAATAATAATTCCAAAGGGGACAATGAGGACACATCATGCCACGATATAGCGAAGAACGTAAACAGGCTATACTCAGCAAACTGCTACCCCCGCTGAGCCTAAGTGTTGCCGAGGTTTCAAGAAGTGAAGGCATCGGATTACAGACCCTGTATAATTGGCGTGCCCAAGCTAGAGAACAAGGTCACCCCATGCCATCGAACCATAAAACCCCTGATGACTGGTCAAGCGAAACCAAGCTTGCCACCATTATAGAGACGGCCACCCTAAGCGAGAGTGAACTTAGCGAATACTGCCGCAGCAAAGGCCTATATGTTGAGCAAATCAAAGCGTGGCGTACTGACGCCTTACAAGGCTTTAGCAGCAGCAAACAACAAAGCCTGAAAGACAAGCGTCAGCAGCAGAGCGATCGCAAACAGATCAAACAACTCACCCGAGAGCTTGCTCGAAAAGAAAAGGCTTTAGCTGAAACTGCCGCCTTACTGGTATTGCGAAAAAAGTTGGAAGCGTTTTGGGAGGAGCACGAGGACGACTGACCTTGCTCCCTAAGCGCAAGCAATACATAGACTGGATACAAGAGGCCAATCACTCAGGAGCCAGACTTAACCTTGCCTGTATTGAAGTTGGCATTAGCATCCGCACCTATCGGCGCTGGTACCGCGCAGGTCACGTGAATGGTGATAAACGGTGTGACGTCGTGCGCCAAGCTCCTAAGAATAAACTGAGCGCCTCTGAACAAGCCGCCATCCTAGCCGTGTGCAATCAGCCCCGCTTTGCCAGTCTGCCGCCCACCCAAATTGTACCGACCCTGCTTGATGAGGGGATATATCATGGCTCAGAGTCTACCTTTTATCGGGTGCTGAGGCAGCATGAGCAATTGGCTCACCGCGGTCGTGCACTTGCCCCTAAAGCCTCAAGCGCCCCAAAGACCTTTACTGCCACTGGCCCTTGCCAAGTGTTCTGCTGGGATATCACCTATCTGCCAAGTCCGGTACGGGGTCAGTTCTATTATTTGTACATGATAGAGGATGTCTATAGCCGTAAAATTGTTGGCTGGGAGGTTTATGACCACGAGTCAGGTGTACTGGCAGCTCAGCTGCTTGCGCGTACTTTAATCAGTGAGAATGCATTGCACACTGGGGTGGTGCTACACTCAGACAATGGGGCACCGATGAAAGCTCAAACCATGCGCATGAAAGCGTATGAGCTTGGGGTACTCACCTCTTACAGCAGACCGCGTGTCAGTAATGACAACCCGTTTGCAGAGTCTTTATTTAAAACCTGCAAGTATCGCCCTAATTGGCCTATCGATGGCTTTAAGAGCTTAGATGCGGCAAGACGATGGATGCTGAGCTTCACGCGCTGGTACAACAATGAGCATAAGCACAGTCAGCTGAACTTTGTGACGCCCAATCAGCGCCATACGGGTGAGGATAAGGAAATACTGGCGAAGCGTCTGCTCACGATGCAGCGCGCTAAAGATGAAAACCCGATACGTTGGGGAACTCAGGAGGTGAGGAACTGCGAGCCTGTAGGGCCAACAACGCTAAATCCTGTAAAAGAGCAACAACAGCAAAGATTACAAGCCGCTTAATTTAGCTTGATGGTGACAACTACCTTGAAAAACTCCGTGAGTCAGCGGCGATTAAAGCCCATGGTCAAGTAAATGTAAAAACTTACACTAATAAATTTATGCCCATGTTTCGTGCGGTTGCACACGATGATATAACATCATCGACAGTTAAAATTGTCTGTGCAGGTCGCGATGAGACCGTGGTGGGCATTCATGCCGTCGGGTCAGATGTGGATGAAATTTTACAAGGATTTGCTTTGGCAATGAAAGTTGGTATTACTAAAGCAGATTTAGAAGAGACATTTACCATTCATCCAACAAGTGCAGAAGAATTTTTAAGTTTTAACTAAGCGGATATAAAGTGAGTGAATATTGAAAGTAAATGAGGTTAGCCGTTATAAGCAACGTCTAACCTCGCTATAAAACAGTTAGTTGATAGCAGCAAACAAATCATTCAATGCTTCACTCATACTAGGGTGGGTAAAAATATGATCACGCACCTGCTGGTAGGTTAAGCCTTGACGGATTGCTAAATCCATAAAGTTAATCAATTCATGCGACTCGGCACACAACAGTTGCACACCCAAGATTTTATCAGTTTTAGCATCTACTACGGCCTTAAGCAGCCCATCAGCTTGTTCTAAGATATTGGCTTTAGGAATAGTTGCTGCATCTAGTGTGGCGGTTTTAATGTCATAACCTTTATCTTTTGCCATTTTTGCGGTCATACCGACATTAGCAAGTGGCGGATTGACAAACACCGCATAAGGGAAAGTACGGTCTTTGGTGGTGTAACTGCCATCGCCCAATACTTGGCTTTTAACTACACGATAATCATCGAGCGAAATATAGGTAAATTGGGGGCTGCCTGCCACATCGCCCATCGCATAGATATTCGGCACGTTGGTTTGTAATTTTTCATTGACAGCAATATAACCTTTATCGGTAAGCTCAATGCCCGCTTTTTCAAGGTTTAGCCCTTCGGTATTGGCTCTGCGGCCTGTAGCAACCAAAATCGCATCGGCATGCAGTTCGCTATCAGCGGTGGTAATTGTGGCTTGCTGTCCACTATCGCTTATTTTTTTGATTTGCTGATTAGTTTTGACTGTAATATGCTGTTTTGCCATGATAGCGAGTAAAGTTTTGGTGATATCTTCATCTTCTCGTGGTAAAAAGGTATCGCCTGTTTCTAAAATCGTCACTTCACTGCCAAACCCTGCAAAAATAAAGGCAAACTCTAGCCCGATATAGCCACCACCAATAATAACGAGCTGTTTTGGTAAATCGGTTAGTTGCATGATACGGGTGCTGTCGTAGGCAAATTTGCTGTCTTTTAACCCATCAATCGGCGGCTGCCAGTTATACGCCCCTGTATTGATGTAAATATAATCAGCAGTGATGGTCAATGTGTCAGTATCGGTGACGACCTGCACGGTTTTATTATCAATAAAACTGGCTTTGCCTGTAATCACTTCGGCATTATCTAGACTATCAACTTTCTCAAAGTTGGCATGATTAAGTTTATCAATTAAATCGTTCTTTTTGCTAACTGCTTGAGCAAGTGATGGTTGTACGTCATGACCATAAGCTAAGAAGGCTAATTTTTTTGAGGGAATACAGCCAATATTGATACAGGTACCACCATACATGGTAGCGGACTGCTCCACTAAAATCACGGATTTGCCTGTCTTGGCTAAAGCTTGTGCCAGAGTTTTACCTGCTTTGCCAAAGCCGATAATCAGATGTTCGATGTGTTTTATGGTCACTGTGAGCCCCTCTGTTTTTATGATTGATTATAAGTTTTATGATTAAATAGAACTTGCTCCATAGTGTAATGATATAGTAGAGATATGCAATTTTATTAATAAAATTTAACATATTAATACCCCACTCTCAACACTTTTAAGCGGGGTTGAAACAAAAAAGGCATGAACTTAAACTTTAATCAATGACCAAAAAGATTAGAGAACAAGCCATGCCCATCGACGAATTTATCATTAAAATCTATCTAATGGTAGATGACTACTACAAAAAGATTGTAACAAACCGGCTAAGACAAGGCGGATATGCACCAAAGCTAACCGACAGTGAAATTATTACCATGGAAATAGTGGGTGAGTTTTTACAGATGGACACCGACTCACAAATCCATCAGTATTTTAAACAGCATTGGCAAACATGGTTTCCACAAATAGGCTCATATCCCAACTTTGCCAAGCAGTGCGTCAATTTGTTACAGGTAAAAACTTTGATACAACAGCATATCGTTAAAC
>NZ_JBQSVL010000121.1:0-4928 GCF_052376215.1 Psychrobacter sp. AOP7-B1-24 | reverse complement strand
AATAATTTTTGTTTGCTTTTAAGCTATAACAAAAGCCAATTCTGCCTTCTAAAAAAATATTCATAATATAAAAAGCCTCTATTATATTTAAATAGACAAGTATAATGAGATAAAAAGTTTCATGTTATTGGATATAAGTTAATATCATTAATATAAGAAAAAAATCTTGCTATATTCTTACTATTTTGTAAAATACCAAAGGTTGAACATTGTTTTAGATTTTTTAGAAACACTCATAGTTTTCGATTGTATGGTGAGAAAATCTATCTTTTATTGTCTTGTGAGGAAATTTTATGTTGAAGAAAATTGCGTTTGCTTCAGTTGTCGCTGCAATGATTCCATTTAGCACAGCGAATGCTGATCTTGGTTCTAATTTTAAGACAGCAGATACCGGTCGTACCATCGAGCAGATTTATAAGCAGTGCGGTATTGGCGGCGCTTTATTTGGTAATTCAAGCCCTATTCTTGCTATTATCTCTAACGTAACTTGGGATTTAGGCACCACGGCTGCTACTTCTGACTCTATGTCTCCTAACACTTGCCAAGGTGGTAATGTTAGGGCCGCTGTTTTGATCAAAGAAGCCTTTCCAAGTGTTGAAAAAGACTTAGCTTCAGGCCAAGGTGCTCATTTGTCTGCACTACAGAACGTTGCTAACTGTGATTCAGCTGCGAGCGTACGTGCACAATATGGTCAATATGCTCAGACTTCTGCGTATCGTACCGCTACACAAGATCAAAATGCAGAAACGCTATTTAATATCGTTCAGCAAAACTGCGCTATCTAAATATTGAAAATGTCAGTTATTAAGCAATTCGTTTAATGCTGAAGCTTTTAATGATTTAATGATAAAAAACACGTAAACCTAGTGCTTACGTGTTTTTTATTGCTCATGTATTTATGGTGTCTAGATAACATGCAAAAAGTATTTTTATGGTTGGCTTGTTTTTCGGCATCTACTGCTTATGCAGTAGGAGTTGATGAGTTGAGCGTTATTGATTCAAACGATTATGAGCCTAAGCCAGCCAAACTAGAGTCGGTAGGTAAAAAAGAACAAGTTGTCGCTATTAATGACCATGTTATCGAGACAGATATAGTTGACAGCAGGGCTAACAGTGAGATGGATGCTTTGCCAGATGTTGAAAATAATATTGAGCAAATCATAGAACTGACCAGTAAAGTGCAATCCCAAGAGCCAAAACAAGATGCCAATAAAAGTATCACTATTGACCCCATAAAACTACAATCCCTGTCCCAGCATCGACAGTGGCAACATTTATTATTTTATAAAGATGGTAAAGCTGAAGTTATCTCGCCAGGGTTTTATTTAACCAACCCAAAGCCACGCTCAAAAAAGGACATTGATCCTTATGCTGAGTTGATAGCAACGATAGAAAGCATTGATGATGAAAAGGTCGTTTGTAAATATCCGGCCAGATATTTATGGCTTACTCACCACCTACCTGAATTGCATGTCAATCTTAACGAGTGCGTACAATTACCAGATCCCAATCAAGAAATAAGCTTGATTTTAGTCAGTAATTATCTAAAAAACCCCGCTTCTTCATTTGGTCATGTATTGGTCAAAACTAGCCTGCCAAAAGATGATAAAGACAACACTGCTATAAGCACCAATGCTAAAACCGATAAGGCCAAGGAAGTTAGAGAGCTTTCGAGTGAGGACTTGCTTAATAGTTCTTATAACTTCGGTGCTAGCATTCCGGCAAATGAAAATGGCGCCATGTACGCTATCAAAGGACTTTTTGGGCTTTATGATGCGGGGTTTTCGGAGACAGAATTTTTTAAGCAAGATGCAGTATATTCTAAAAATGAACAACGAGATATGTGGGAATATGTCCTTAATCTTGAATCGTATGAAACTCAATTATTAAATTATCATTTATATGAAGCAAAATCTGCCCGCTTCGATTACTATTTTATCAAGCAAAACTGTGGCTATCGTTCAGGGGAGTTACTTGAGCTAATAAGCGATGTAAAAACAACTGAGCGCATAGGCCCTTGGTATGCACCAGATTACGTGTTTGATCAGCTGCTAGAGCATGAAGATGGTGCCGAATCATTAGTATCTTCGGTACGTTATTTACCCTCTGAGCAAACGCAACTGCGCGAGAAATTTGGTCAACTACCTAAGCCTATACAAGACATTATCAATTCCGTGATTCGTACAGAGGACACTGCGCCACTTGCTACGTTGGATGAAGAGAGCAAAGCACTTGCGCTTGATTTCTTAATTCTGCATCGTACTTATAAGATATCACAAGATAACACACCAAAGCATCAGGCTTTCAAAAGTGAGTTGCTCAGTCAGCGCTTTAAGCTACCAGCCAGTAATGGTTTGGCTCAACTGCCAGTACCGAACAAAGCATCTCCAGCATTGAGTAATAAAACCACACAAACCAAAGTCGTTTTATCTGATGAGATGGCAGAAATCGGTTTATCACTATTTGTGAAAGATCCCCTGAATGCTTACACGGATATTGATAAGCGTTTTGAGGCTGTACAGGCTTCATTGGGCTATGATTTTGATAAGCATCAATTGACGTTGACGGATTTTGTGTTCTTAGATATGCAACAAATTGAAGATCTTAGACAACCGTTGTCAGGTGAGCCTAAACTGTCTTGGCAGCTAAAAACAGGTGCTCGTACCGATTGGTTTACTGGCAACCATCACAGTCCTTATGCTCAAGCAGGCGTTGGTGCAGGTGCCAAATTTGGTGAGCATGTATTGGGTTATGGTATGGTCAATGCCACTGTCCATGATCAAGACAAGCATGCCGATATCGGTATTGAGGTAGGTGTGCGTGCGAAACGTGATAGAAAAAGTGCTGAGCTGTCTTATATTGCCTCAAAACGAGAAGGACGCACTAGTATGGATTTTACCAAACTAACGTTACGCCAGCAGTTATCAAAGAATGACGATGCTCGAATTATGGTGACATACTCTGATTCAGTGACGGCTGATAATAATGCTATATTAGATGATATAGATAAATTAAATGCTGCTATAGCTTGGCATCATTATTGGTAATATTTATCTAACCATTTTTATTTTTATTGCTACTATAATTAAAGCATAGCGACAACCTTTTATATCGCAGTCACACAAATTTCCATACCGTATCGTTGAAAATGGGCATACCAATCTTATCAACATACTTTTATTTTGAGGAAAAATAACATGGCAGAGAAAACCTACTATGACATTTTAGGGGTCAAAAAAGACGCCTCAGACGCCGATATCAAAAAAAAATACCGTAAGCTTGTTCGTCAATATCATCCTGATGTTAGCGATCATCCGGATGCTGATAATAAGATTGCGGAGATTAACAATGCTTACGAAACCATTCGCGATAAGGACAAGCGTGCAGAATATGATGCCATGCTAGACAATCCTTTTGCGGGCCAATCCGGTGCTGGTGGCTTTGGTGGTCAGTCGGCAGGTGGTGGTCAGGGTGGATTCCGTTGGGAAGATGTCAAAGATCAGTTTGGTGATGGCGAAGCTTATGGCGATGGTGGATTTCGCTTCGATGATATTTTTTCTGCATTTGGTCGTGGCGCGAGCGGACAATCACAGCGTGGTGGCTTTGGGTCACAAGATAGCAAGGGTCAAGATCAGCATGCAGAGATTACGGTCGATTTGGCATCAGTTTACAACGGTGACGATTATAGTATCAAATTAAACGTTCCGGTTCGTCAGGCTCATGGCAACGTTGATTATGACAATAAAACACTGAAAATTAAAATTCCTAAAGGCATTACTGATGGCAAACAGATTCGGCTAGCAGGACAAGGTGCGGCTGGTATCGGTGGTGGTAAAAATGGCGATTTATTTTTAAAAGTAAAGATCCGTCATGCAGATAATATTCGTGTTGAAGGTGCTGACGTCTATCAAACCGTCAATATCGCTCCATGGGAGGCGGCATTGGGTGAAAAAATCAATGTCAGTACGCCAGCAGGAAAGCTTGGTGTCACTATCCCTAAAAACAGTAAATCTGGTAGTAATTTACGTCTAAAAGGCAAGGGTATTCCTACCAAGAAAGCAGGTGATTTGTATTTGACCTTAAATATTGTTAATCCTGATATCAGTAGCGAAGCGGCAACCAATGCTTATAAGCAATTAAAGCAGGCCTTTGCTGATGTCCACATTGACCGTTAACTCAACTCCTTGATAGCAGTCATTTATCACCGCAATAGAGATGCATACGATAACGATGAAATAGAAAGAAAACGAGGATAATAGCTATGAAACACTCGCCTGAATTGACCGACATTATCATGAGCTTAGATGAGTTAGTATCTGCCTGTGGCCAAGACCGCCAATGGGTTATTGAATTGATTGAAGAGAATATTATTGAATATGATGTGCCAGAACGAGAGCAGTTTACCGGCTATCAGCTGACGACTGTGCGCCGAGCCTCACGACTGAGCCGTGATTTTGAAGCCAGTGTTCCAGCAATTGGTTTGATACTTGAGTTATTAGATGAGGTGGAGCAACTGCGTCAATTAAAACGCCAATTAGATATGCAAGCACCCGTGATAGAAGTAGATATTGATCATCTGAAGTAATCAAATAAATGATAGCCAATAAAAAAGGGCCTCAATGATAAATTGGGCCCTTTTTATTTTCTCTATTTATAGCGTTTAGCTTTCTATAAATTAACGAGAATACGTCGGATCAGCGGCTGCTGTGAATAGTACGTCCGTTGACGAGTTCAGTGCGGTTTCTGCCGAATCTTGTATCACACCGATGATAAAGCCAATCGCAACTACTTGCATAGCGATGTCGTTTGGAATGTTAAATAGGCTAGCAGCTAGTGGAATCAGAAGCAATGAACCGCCAGCGACACCAGAGGCTCCGCAAGCACTAATGGTTGCGACCAGACTGAGTAGAAGCGCTGAGGCAAAACTC
>NZ_JBQSVL010000120.1:0-5012 GCF_052376215.1 Psychrobacter sp. AOP7-B1-24 | reverse complement strand
GTAGCAACAGTGTGAGCGAGCTTGCACAGTTGAGAAGACAGATATTGTCCAATTTCAAAAACATTCCTGAAGTGGGCGAGTATATGCACCGTGATATATTCGATGTATCTGCCAAATACGGTAAAGACACTTTCTTGAGTATCAAACATTTAGGGACAGATGCCTTACCGCGCTTGTTTGCTATTAAAGGCGCGATTGATGCAAAATTTAGTAAATGGTCGTGGATGCCCAAGCACTTTACCGATAAAGTCATGCAGTTTATCGGTAATATATTTCCAAAGCATTTGCCTGAGCGAATGATGGAATATCGTGATAAATACGAGCATCACCTCATCTTAAAAATGAGTGATGACGGTATCGAAGAAGCGCAAGCGTTTTTGAAGTCGTTTTTTGCGACCTCAGAAACAGGCGCTTACTTTGAATGTGATAAAAAAGAGTCAGAAAGCGCCTTCTTAAATCGTTTTGCTGCAGCAGGTGCCGCGATACGATATGAAGTCATACACGAAAAAGAAGTCGGTGAGATTTTAGCGCTTGATATCGCTATACCACGTAACGAGTTAGAGTGGCTAGAAAACTTACCCGAAGAAATCGAACAGCATTTAGACAAGAAACTCTATTACGGACATTTCTTTTGTTATGTGTTCCATCAAGACTATATCTTGAAAAAAGGTAGTGATGCAAAGCATGTCAAAAAAATGATGTTGAAGCTTTTAAATGAGCGAGGGGCAAAATATCCTGCTGAGCATAACGTCGGTCATTTATATGAAGCTGAACCCGATTTACAGAACTTTTATAAAAGCTTAGACCCAACCAACAGCTTTAACCCTGGTATTGGTAAAATGTCTAAAACCAAACGCAATTGCTCATGTTGTCTATAAGTCGTTTAAGCATGATTCTGAATCAGTTATTTGGGGTGTGTCATCAATTAGGGCGCATCTTCACTTAATATTTATCGTTTAGATTGAGAACATGCTCTAAATGTTAAGTTAGGTTGTATCATATGTATTAAAAGCTGCAATACAAAAACGTATTGCAGCTTTTTTTATATCTCAAACTAAAATACGCTCACTTATGATTTAGCCAGCTGTATCTAGAGCCTGCTGACAAGCCTCAGCCAAATAAGGGTCAATACTGTCTTGCTTGAGCATCCATTTTAGATATCCAGCTCCATCGGAATGGGTTGCCAACTTTGCAATAGCCTCACCTTTATATTTGCCAAAACTGAAATGCGTGGGTATGCGTGCCATTTGGCTAAACTCATATAAGCTCTCTGCATCAGTGATGACATGGCCTTGGCTATTGGCTAAATCAATCAGACTACCCAGTACCAACTGAGTGAAGTAAATATCATAAACAGCAGCATGTGCATGTTTTGCTTGCTCACGTGCGATATCTCGATGAAAGAGGTAGAGAAGAGAGACCAGCTTATGGCTTTCTAGCGTAGGTAGCAGATAGTTAGCCATCGCATTGGTGCATATCAGCTTAGGCGTATGTGTCACGCCTGCATTTTTTAGAACGGCCATATCAAAATCAATATTATGACCAATCAAATACTCAACACTACTGGGCAGTCTAAAGTCTGTATGAGGAGGCTCATTCATGATATCTTCTTCACATATATGTGACACTGCCATAGAGCCCAAGCTGATTTCTTTCAGAGGGTTAAAACGCTTGGATCTTGGCTCTTGTAGTACCTCTACCTTGCCATTGTTGATATTCACAATAGAGTAGGCGGCTTCAGTCATGTGCGGCTCAACAAGCCCTGTGGTTTCTGTGTCGAGTATATAAGTGGTCATAATGGGCCTTGATAAATGTGAGGAGCTCAGTGGTCTAATATAAATGCTTGTATTATAGCAGTCTATAGTTACTCCATCATAAAAGTATTGCAGCGTTAACCTGCTTAGATGTACTACTTATCATCAATTAGTAAATATGCTCCTGCCGTCAAATCCGTAAATTTATCCTGTATAAGTAGAATATTTATTCGCTTATTTGTATCAGTACCAGTAAAATGCGAGACTGTTTTCTACACGAGTTTATGAGTAACCAATGATACGTTTAACTGAAATTAAATTGCCATTAAATCATGCACCTGAAGATCTAACGACTGCGATAACGACCAAGCTTAAAATTTCTGCTGAGCAGATGGCATCATTTGTGATGTTTAAACGTGGTTATGATGCTCGTAATAAAAGAAATATCCAATTAATTTATACGCTAGATGTCACGCTGACCGACTCGGATTTGACCAATGATTTACTGGTGCAATTTGAGTCAGACAACCATGTTAGACCAACACCAGATACCAGCTACAAATATGTTGGTCAAGCACCAGAAGACTTAACTGAGCGTCCTATCATTATTGGTTTTGGTCCCTGTGGTTTATTAGTAGGACTCACGCTTGCTCAAATGGGTTTTAAACCCATTATCATTGAACGCGGTAACGAAGTAAGACAACGCACCAAAGATACCTTTGGCTTTTGGCGTCAGCGTAAATTGAACACAGAATCTAACGTACAATTCGGTGAGGGCGGAGCGGGTACTTTCTCCGACGGTAAACTGTATAGCCAAGTAAAAGATCCAAATCATTATGGCCGTAAAGTCATGACGGAATTTGTTAAAGCTGGCGCGCCAGAGGAGATTTTATTTGTTAGCAAACCGCACATAGGTACTTACAAACTAGTCAGCATGGTAGAAAAAATGCGTGCTGAGATTATAGAACTCGGTGGCGAAATTCGTTTTGCTACTCGTGTCGATGATATCCATATCAAAGACGAGCAAATCACAGGCGTTACCTTACACAATGGCGAACGGTTAAACAGCAATCACGTTGTTCTTGCTGTTGGTCATAGTGCCCGTGATACCTTTCAAATGATCCATGATAAAGGCGTGTATGTTGAAGCAAAGCCTTTCTCAATTGGCTTTAGGATTGAACATAAGCAGTCAGCCATCGACCAAGCACGCTTTGGTGATAATGCTGGAAACGAAATACTTGGTGCTGCGGATTACAAACTGGTTCATCATTGTAAAAACGGTCGTTCTGTTTATAGCTTCTGTATGTGCCCAGGTGGCACCGTCGTTGCTGCAACTTCAGAAGAAGGCCGTGTTGTCACCAATGGTATGAGCCAATATTCAAGGAACGAGCGTAACGCCAACAGCGCAATTGTTGTGGGTATCGACCCAGAGCGAGATTACCCAAACCATCCTCTTGCTGGTATCGACTTACAAAGACAACTAGAGACCTTAGCGTTTGAGTTAGGTGGCAAAGACTACAATGCACCAGCGCAAACCATTGGCGATTTCTTAAAAGGCAAACCAGACTCAGAACTCGGTGATGTGAAGCCGTCTTACACTCCAGGTATTACCTTAACGGACCTAAGCAAAGCGTTACCTGATTTTGCCGTGGATGCCATACGTGAAGCCATTCCAGCGTTTAATAGAAAAATCAAAGGCTTTGCATCTGACGATGGTTTACTAACGGGTGTAGAAACCAGAACATCGTCACCAATCAGCATTAAACGTAATAAAGATCTCCAAAGCATTAATACCAAAGGACTATTCCCTGCAGGCGAGGGCGCTGGTTATGCAGGTGGCATATTGTCAGCGGGAATTGATGGTATCAAAGTGGCTGAAGCTGTGGCGAAATCAATATTGAATATAGATTAAGAGCGGCTTTAGGTGATTAAATATTGGGGGTTGTCCTAGGGCGTGTCATTAATTAATACATTTAGTGGCCTTAAAATGGCTGAATTTTGCTAAACATCGTCAGAAATTTTGTCAATATGTTCATATTAACGGCAATTGCTTTCTTGTTTATCTACAATTTTTCTCATTTTAAGCTTCATCATCTACTTGATGACACACCCTAGTTTTCTAAGTCACCTGAGCGGTGATGAAGTCAATACCGCCACGCCCACACCCATTGGTCTTTTTCTAAGTCACCTGAGCGGTGATGAAGAGAGGTTATATGTGGCTGTATGACAAAGACAATTTCTAAGTCACCTGAGCGGTGATGAAGGAGATTTGCAATCACTTCAACACGTTCGACAATTTCTAAGTCACCTGAGCGGTGATGAAGGAGATTTGCAATCACTTCAACACGTTCGACAATTTCTAAGTCACCTGAGCGGTGATGAAGTCTTTTTTGCTTTCAAAGTTATGACGCTTGTCTTTCTAAGTCACCTATGCGTTATATCTAGTAGATAGTATATAAATAATGTATAAAGTATATAGAGTAAGGTTTGGTAGGAGAAAAATTTTTTATATATATAATATACACTATATAAAATACATGTTGGTTCAAGAAATTTTGCATAATTTATAATTTGATCTATAAGGATTGCATGAGTTGCTTCTGAAAGTCTTTGATATCATCGAAGCTGTTAATGCTGCTAGCTATTTGTTAAGCCAGTTTTCTAAGGTCGGTTTGGTTAGTCATTGCTTACTCTCCTGTTAGTGGATTATAAGCAGTTACACAGTTTCTAGGAAGCTCCCTTTTCCTCTCTAAAATCATTTACCATAAGCTCCGTTATATGATTAAAGCTAAACCTATATGATAAGCAATATTTAGAGAAGCAGATAGAATAGTTAATTTCCCCTTACGCAGGGGCGACAAACGGACAGATATCAGAGAAATTTATCTTAGCAGTGGAATTGATGGTTTGAATGGTATTATAGCGAAAGAGAAATACGAATATATCTATATAAAATTGTGAGGAAAAAATATGAAGTTAAGTAAAGCTCGAATTCAAAACTATCGCAGCATTATTGATACTGGTGAATTTGAAATTGAAGACCTAAAAACAATAATGGTTGGCCCTAATGAAGCAGGAAAAACAGTTGTACTAAGAGCTTTGCAACAGTTAAATAAACCTGATGAAGTAGCTGGATTTGATATATTAAGAGATTATCCACGCTCAAAATATAATGATATTAGTTCTGGAAGAGTATTAGCTGAAGATACCATTGTAGTAACAGGTTGGTTCAAACTAGACGAAGCTGATAAAGCTCTT
>NZ_JBQSVL010000119.1:0-5248 GCF_052376215.1 Psychrobacter sp. AOP7-B1-24 | reverse complement strand
CGATTTTCTTAATGACTTCTCTTTGGTGAATGTCTCAAGTCTTAATTATTTTGAGCTCTATCAAGATCTTATCTCAATGCTGATTGGATTAAAGGCTAGTAGGATTTCTGGGAACTACAAATCCAAGAGCTCTTCAATATCTCAAAGTGATAATAAGCCTGAAGCGCAACTAAATATTGAACAAAATACAAAGTTAGCTAGCTCGAATTTTTCTAAGAAGAGTAACGAAGATAAAACAGCTTTACTTCAGAAATTAGAAGGATTGGAGGCAGAACTAGCGAGTATAAGAAATAAGATTAAAAAAGAAACACAGATGAACGTCAAAATGCGTCTCAACATTGAAGCTAAGAACATTAAAAACTTGATCAGTAAATTGAAATATTCTTTGTAAATACTAAGGTAATTAGGTTCTATGGCTATTCTAATTAATGTAGTAAGAATTTCTGGGTTTAGAGGAATCTCAAACTTAGAGATAACTTTACCCAAAGTTGCAGTTCTTATAGGTCAGAACAATGCAGGTAAAACTTCTATTATAAAAGCGTTGCAGCTTGCTCTTGGCGATTATGGAAGACACTTAACAGATGAAGATTTTTACATTAATAGTAATGACAGTGTATGCTCAGAAATTATTGTGGATATCTCTATTGTCCCTGTAGATGAGAATAGTCAAAGAACAGATATGTTCTCTGATGAATGGATTGAGGTTTTTGGTGACTGGGTTCAAGCTGATATTGAAGAAAATGACTTCGTAGCAATAAGAACGATTTGTGAAAAAGACAGTGTTAAAGGCGGCTTTAAAGTTAGTCGCTACCCGTTATCTCGATGGCCTAGATTTGAAAATTGGACAGATGAATCAGCTAAGATAAATAATAAAATTTCAAAGCTTGTCGATGCTATACCATTTATTGCTATAGATGCTCAGAGAGATATTTGTCAGGATTTACGTGAGAAAAATTCTTATATGGGTAAGGTTTTATCTGACATAAGTTTTGAAAGTGATGATAAAGAAGCTCTTGAAGACCTGATAGCAGAACTCAATGAACGTGCAGTAGAGAAAAGTACAGTCTTAAGTGAGTTGGGAAAACATCTTGATTTATTAAATCAATCATTTGAAGGTCAAGGTCAAACCGATATAACACCATTTCCTAAAAAAATAAGAGATTTATCAAAGCGGTTTTCAATTCATTTTGGTGAAGATGAAGCGAACTCATTTTCTATGGAATATCATGGAATGGGAACGAGAAGTTGGGCTTCTATGCTCACAGTAAAAGCATTCATAGATGTTTTGGAGAAAAAGCATGTAGAGGAGGAAGAGTGCTTTTTCCCTATCATTGCAGCAGAAGAACCTGAAGCACACTTACACCCAAATGCTCAACGAACACTTTATAAGCAATTGACTGATATTAAGGGGCAAACGATCATAAGCTCTCATTCTCCTTACTTGGCTGCATTGGCAAATCAACAAGACTTGAGAGTAATAGCTAAAAGTAATGGTCAAGGTATTCGTGTTTTTTCTCTAAATCAAGCTTTACAACCAGAAGAGCTAAGAAAAATTCATCGTGAGGTTATTCATTCTAAGGGTGAATTGCTGTTCTCTACTGCAATAGTCTTGTCAGAAGGAGAGACTGAAGCTCAGGCTCTCCCATTATTGTTTGAAAGATATTTTTCTAAAGCCCCTTTTAACTTAGGAATAAATTTCATTGGAGTTGGTGGGTCAGGTTCAAAATATAAGCCATATTTAACATTTGCCAGAGATTTCAATATACCTGTTTTTATCTTTTCAGATGGGGAAGAAAAACCAATAAAAGAATTACAAAAAGTATTTGATTCCTTGTTTGGAGGGATAGATATAACGACTGCTACAAACGTAACAATACTGGAAGATACTGATTTCGAAGGGTATTTGCTAGACAGTGGTTTTCAAGGAGAGATCGAGACCGCCATAAAAGCATATGATGGTGATGACAGAATTACCAAGTATATTTCAAACAAACAAGGTAACCAGACTAAGGCTGTAATCTCAGATAAGCCACGATGTGAGACTTGCAATCAGCCAATTTATGAATGTGGTATATACGATTATTCTGATGATGATGGTTATAAAAAAGCAATTTTGGAAATTTTAGATTCTGACAAAACTAAATACGCTAAAGTTGTTGCTGATCACTTAAGCACTCTAGAGCCTGAAGCTTTGCCACCTAAAATTATTGCATTGTTTGAGCAAATTAAAGCAGGAGCAGAACTATGATTTCTTTATCCCCCTCACAGCAAGAGATTGTAGAATTTGACATTAAATCAGCAATTCAAGTCCTAGCTTCTGCTGGTTCGGGTAAAACGAGAGTCTTGACTGAAAGAATTAGATATATTCTTAATAATACTAAGAAGGATAAGGTGTTAGCTCTTACTTTCACGAACAAGGCAGCTCAAGAAATGCAAGAGCGTTTGGCTGATTTTATTGGAGTAGAAGAGCGTACTTGGGTATCTACAATTCATTCAGTTTCTCAAAGTATTATAGAAAGTTATGGACATACTATTGGCTTGTCCAACGACTTGCATATCTATGAGCGAGATCAGGACCGAATGGAGCTGTTTTTACAGTCATTGAGAGACAGTAATATTGATGTAGATGAGTATTTAAACATAAATGACCCTGCTGAAAAGCGTAAGCGAAATCAGGTCATGCAAGGTTATATGAATGCTTTTGCTGAAATTAAGAGAGAGTTACTAACTGAGCGTGATGAAATTGAAACTCGATTTCCGAATGAGCCACGGTTTTATGATATCTACCAAGATTATCAAGAAGCATTATTAAACAGTGGTGGTATAGATTTTAATGATATTTTGTTCTTAGCTTATAGAATCTTAAATGAAAATTCTAACATCGCCAGAACATATCAGATTATGTATAAACATGTGTGTGTTGATGAAGCTCAAGACTTAAATAAAGCTCAATATGAACTGATAAAGGTTTTTTGTGGGCAGCGGATTAAAAGTATCTTGATGGTAGGAGATCCTAATCAAATGATTTATGGGTTCAATGGATCAAAAGATTACTTTGAAAAAGATTTCTTAAGTGATTTTGAGCCTAAAACATTCACTTTGAGAGAAAACTATCGAAGTAGCAAAGAAGTGATTAAGTTGGCGAATGTGATTAAGCCTAACTCTCAGATTAACCATCAAGCGGCATTCAATGGACGTGCAATAATACAACCGTGTTTAAATGAAGAGGTTGAGGCGAACTGGTTGATTAGAGCCATTAAAGGTCTTTTAGAGGCAAAAGAGCATAATGAGATAGAGGGTGATATTTCTCTAGAAAAGATGGTTGTTATAGGACGAAATAAATTTGTTTTTAACAGGTTAAAAGAAAAGCTTGATGAAAATAATATTATATATCACCTTAATAAAGGTGAAAGACAAGCTGAACCTGATTCTTTGTTCGGCAGAGTTTTAGATTACGCAATTCGTTTGAAGTTAAATCCTAAAGATTGGATCGATGGAAAGAAGCTGTGCTCTTTGTTGAAAGTTCAACAGCCTGACCAGTGGAATGACAATAACCTTCTACTTGCTTGGTCGCAGTTAATTGAGTCATCAGATCTACCGTTAGCACACGCACAAGCTTTTCTCTTACAAGAGATTCACAAAATAGATGCTGAACAACCAAATATCCGTAAATTTTGTACGGCTCTTAAGGATAAGTTGGATGAATATAATTTAGTAAGACTTACTGAGAAAGAACAGGTTGAATTAGTCATTAGTATTCAGGAACTTGATGAGTTCCAAAAAAGATGGACTACTTTTAGACGTAGAAGTTTAGGTGTAAGTCTTAAGTCATTTGTAAATGCAATGACATTAGGAAAACTCGACTCTGCAACACAAGGTCAAGGTTTAACACTAAGTACAGTCCATACAATGAAAGGTTTAGAAAAAGATATCGTCTTTCTAATTGGTATGTGTGATGGAGTATTTCCAGACTACCGAGCAACGAGCCCAAAAGATTTGAATGAAGAAAAAAACAATGCTTTTGTTGCAGTAACACGAGCAAAAAGATGGTTATACATTAGTTACCCACAATACCGAATGATGCCTTGGGGTAAAGCTAAGTTTCATCAAGCTTCTAGATTCATCAACACCTTGTCGGCTAACCCAATAATTAACGAATAAAAGCGAAAATTTATGAAAGATCAAGTTATAGATAAAATTACTGGCGATAGCCCAGAAGCGAAAAGCTTAGACATTACGCAGCAAAACATTGAGCAACTTAAGCAGCTTTTTCCTGATGTTTTTTCTGAAGATAAAATTGATTTTGAGGCTCTTAAAGCAGTTTTAGGAGAAGAGGTTGATGACTCAGAAGAGCGATACAACTTTACATGGAATGGCAAGACCAAAGCGCGTCAAATCGCTCAAACCCCTTCAACAGGTACATTAAGACCTTATACCGAGGAAAGCGTAAACTGGAATACGACAGAAAACCTATTTATTGAAGGTGACAATCTTGAGGTTCTTAAGTTATTGCAAAAGTCTTACCATAAGAAGGTTAAGATGATTTTTATTGATCCTCCATATAACACTGGTAATGAATTTGTATATGAAGATGATTTTTCAGATGGAATTAAATCCTATTTAAAATTAACTAATCAGGTTGATTCTGATGGTAATAGCTTCTCAACAAATAGAGACGAGTCAGGTAGATACCACTCAAAGTGGTTGGACTTAATGTATCCTCGCCTTAAACTAGCAAGAAACTTGCTTTCTAACGATGGTGCTATTTTTATAGCAATTGATGATAACGAAGTCGTTAATTTAAGAAAATTATGTGATGAAATATTTGGTGAGAATAACTTTCTAGCGAATATAGTTTGGCAGCATAGTGTGCAACCAAAAGGTTATTCCGGTATATTTTCAGTACATCATAATCATATACTATGTTATCAAAAATCAGAAGACTTCGAGTTATGCTCATTAGAAAGAACAGATGAAGATAATAAGAACTATTCGAATCCTGATAATGATCCGAGAGGCTATTGGAGGAAAGGTGATGTTCGAAATGCACTCTATCGTCCAAACCTTAAATATCCTGTAATAACTCCTAGCGGAAAAGAAATTTTACCTCCTGAAAATGGTTGGAGGTGGAGTAAAGAAACTTTAAAAAGTAAAATAAATTCTGGTGAGATTTATTTTAATGAAGATGAGACTAGGTTTACAAGGAAGATATATCTAGATAGTTTAGATGGTAGAACACCTGAAACTA
>NZ_JBQSVL010000118.1:0-5261 GCF_052376215.1 Psychrobacter sp. AOP7-B1-24 | reverse complement strand
CAATCGATAAACTACCAGAAGATGAATTAAATAAAACTATTTGTTATTTTGAAAGGTTTGATATTGATTCGAGTGAAGAAAAATTCCAAGGCGATATTGAAGAATTTGAAGATAAGATTGAAGTCTTGATGGAGTGCGTCATTCATAATGGGACTTCAGAAAATATACTGGATGGTTTTTTTAGATACTTATCAACGTTGGATAAAAGTATAAATTTTGAAGTAGGGAAAGTAAGAACTGTCGGTCAGTTAGGTTTCGTACCGATTGTTACAGACAAAAAAAATATAGATGCTATTGGTAAATTTAGTTTTTTGCGAGTCTTTAGAAAAATGCCAGATTTAAGACCTTTTCGGCCTTTATTGACAAGGAACCTGCAAGATCAATTAGCCAGCCTACCTAACAGCGTTATATTTGAAAATTTTAAAGCATTGATTTTTGATGGAGGTTTACCTCAAGGCTTGGAGCTACCTTCTTACATCAACTATGAAGAAATTGAAGGAATTGGGGCTGCTACTAATGAACTGACTCAGCATGGATTAGCAGTCACAAGCGCTTACTTGTTTGGTCATATTGATGATATTACAGCATTACGACCAATATCAAATGTCACACATGTACGTGTTCTTGGTGAAAAGCATTTTAACCCTGTTACAATTGATGATATAGAACTATATGATGTAGTTGATAGTATGGTCGAGTATATGGAAAGAGAAACTCCTGATTTAGTAAATATTAGTTTAGGTCCAGATTGTTCAGTAGATGACCATGAAGTTACTTACTGGACAGCAAAACTTGATAGTTACGCTGCTGAAAAAGACGTTTTAATAACGGTTGCTGCTGGAAATAATGGGAACTCTTCGGAATTGGGAGGAATGAATAGAGTACAAGTACCATCTGATGGCGTAAATGTGCTGAGCGTGGGAGCTGCAAACTCAACCAATAATGACTGGGAAAGAGCTTCCTATAGTGCTATGGGCCCTGGTAGAAATCCAGGGATAGTTAAACCTGATGTATTAGCTTTTGGAGGTAGTGAAGAAAATTTCTTCAGAGTTTTAGAATTACATAATGGTAATTTAATGATAAACATGCAACAAGGTACGAGCTTTGCTGCACCACTGGTTATGAGAAGTGCCGCATATATCAAAGGCAATTTCGGTTCTAATGTAACGAATATGGCATTGAGGGCAATTCTAATTCATCAGGCTGATATGAAGGGTTTTACTCATGAAGATGTTGGTTGGGGTAAATGCCATGATGAGTTAAATTATGCTATTACATGTGATGACTACGAAGTAACAGTGATTTATCAGGATGAACTAGCTGTTGGCTCCTTTACACGTTTACCTCTACCAATTGATAATATAAGTTTTGAAGGAAACGTAACAATCAAAAGCACTATAGTATCTAGGACAGGCATTGATCCAGAGTATGCCGCTGCCTATACTAAAAATGGATTTGAAGTAGCTTTTAGACCGAATCAAGAGAATATTAATGATGGTAGTGAACATCCGAAAACTAAAACCTTCTTTCCTCAAGATAGAGCTTCTCAAATTAGTGAGCATACTATGAAGTCTCAAGGCGCTAAATGGGAATGTGTGAGAAAAGACGAAAAAAAACTTAGAGCTACTTCGCTCTTAAACCCCGTTTTTGACTTGACTAGTCACCATAGAAATCAAGGGCAAGATGAAAGAGAGAAACAGCCAATTGAATTCGTCTGTGTGATAACAATCAGGTGTGAAAAATTAAATGATTTGTATAATGAAGTAGTACGAAATTATAGAGGTATACTAAATCCATTGACGCCTCAACAAACTATTAAGATCGGCATCTGATAGGATAGAAAAAATATCTATTATTAATCTGTTTATTTTGCTGGTTTGGGTTTATATTAAAATAACTCGAATAGATAATTGAGTTATCTACATTTTTAGGATAATTGACCTGTAATAAATATTCTTATTTCTTAATTAGAAGTAGAACTAATAATCTGATTTATTTTTTTCTAGCTTAACTCTGCGCAATCAACTTACGCACCTGCGCACTTTTTTCTAGGTACCTCTGTAGTCTTTAGATCGACTTTCTCAGAATTACTCATCCTTTACCTCTCTCATCACTTTTCAATATCCAAAAAAACGGCACTGAAATCAGTACCGTTTTATAAATCGTGACAATGTAAATCCTAACCACGACTCCTTAAATGCTGAATCGTCAAAATCAATCCCAGCTCAAAATCACCTTGTCGCATTGCCCGCTTTCCATGACATCAAAGCCTTCTTGAGACTCATCAATGTGCATGCGATGGATAATAACGCGCGTGCTTGGTTGCGCTAGTCGCTATTCAAACTGCTAGTCGTTGCTTATAGTTTTAGATAGCGGTTTTTTAAATGAAAAGGTGGGCTTCGGCTCACCTTTTTTGTGTTTGGGATTTGTGTTAAAAAAACAATCTGTACTGTTTCATTTTATATTAATAGTTTAACTTCATGGAAATAGCTAATAGGCTCAGAGTACAATAATGTCAAATAAACGAGTATTAGCGATAAAGAGACAAAGTACAAAATATCGAGTTAACTCGTCTATAATGCTGGCTATTTTTTGGCTTCTATTGTGATAATAAGCGTTTTTATACCTGATATGGCAGCATAATATAGTTTTTACACATAACAACAGAGTAAATCTGGTGCGTTTCATTAGGTCGTACTGATGATATGCACTGGTATAGAAACCAAAGTCATGGGATACTGATGATACATGCATGCGTATTTTCCGTCATACACGCAGTTGGTTGCGCTACATAAATTTTACGTGGGCATTGACTTTAGTCATATAAAAGGCATCTTATGAACTTGCAAACTTTGAGAGTAATCACGCCAGAAAGCCAGCAGTCAATCAGTGTAAAAGCTGGTCATGAGCAGGTCATAGACGTGAGCGCTGGATCTCGGTTCATCATTGCTGATGATTCAGGTTTTGCACCTAAACAGGTCAAGTTTTCACGTGAAGATAACAACCTATTGGTTATGGATCAGGGTGAGGTTTCTTTTATATTAAAGGGTTACTACTCAAAGGACCAAGATGCTATTAGTTTAACTGGCTTAGAAACGGATGGTCAGTATTATAATTATTCAGTCAACAATTACAGTGCCGCTACGGATGGGTATGTCACTGAAAACCTATCAACTTTTGAGTTATCTGACCTAGAGGCTGCAGAGACAGACAGCAATGCTACTAGTCATAATCCATGG
The DNA here is from genome assembly GCF_052376215.1 of Psychrobacter sp. AOP7-B1-24. Lineage (NCBI taxonomy): Bacteria > Pseudomonadati > Pseudomonadota > Gammaproteobacteria > Moraxellales > Moraxellaceae > Psychrobacter > Psychrobacter sp. AOP7-B1-24. The sequence goes on along the minus strand of NZ_JBQSVL010000118.1, from coordinate 2,022 downwards.
TTTCTCACTGGTTTAGGAGCGTTAGGTGTGACTGGTGGCGCTGCAGCATTGAATAGTTCTTCAGATGACTCTTCGAGTTCATCAACTAGCGACCCAGAAGTTGAGCCTGAACCAGAGCCTGAACCAGAGCCTGAACCAGAGCCTGAACCAGAGCCTGAACCAGAGCCTGAACCAGAGCCTGAACCAGAGCCTGAACCAGAGCCTGAACCTGAACCTGAACCTGAACCTGAACCTGAACCTGAACCTGAACCTGAACCTGAACTTGAGGTGGTACTTCCTGAGACCAATGAAGCTACAAGTACTGCTAGCATCACTATCAGTGGCAACGACACGGGTATGTTAAGCAGCAGTATTCAAGATGCCGATGGCGTACTGGATGCTGATGTGACGTATCAATGGTTTGCAGACGGACAACCGATTGATAATGCGACGCAAAACACTTATGCCCTGACTAGCCAAGAAGCCAGTAAGACCATAACGGTAGAAGCATCATATACGAGCAATGACGGTATCAATAAAACCATCGTAAGTGATAGTGATGTCAGTATTTATACCCCTGAGCCTGCCAGTTTACTAGTGGTAGACGTAACGGATAGTGAATATGGTGCCAAAGGAGATGGCAGTACAGATGATACTGCTGCTATCCAAAAAGCGATTAACGCTGTCTCTGAGAGTGGTGGTGGCACTGTTTATATCCCTGAAGGTAACTACTTGATTGATACCACAGATAGATTGTGGCTACAGAGTAATGTCACTCTAAAGATGGAGGATGATACGGTACTCGAGGCGATTCCTAGTGATGAAGCGACGCACTACGTATTGTTTATTAGAGACGTAGAAAACGTAAATGTGATAGGTGGCACTATCATCGGTGATCGTTATGAGCACTCCGGTACAGGTGATAATTGGGGCGTAGGCATTGGTATATTAGGCTCTCAAAATGTCACAATCGAAAACGTTAATATACAAGACTTTCGCGGTGATGGTGTCTACATTGGCGAGAGCCAAGGAGCGAGCGAAGATATTACTCTTTATAATATCGTTTCTGACAACAACACTCGTCAAGGCATCACTATCGTCGATGGCGATGGTATCGATATTATCAATTCTGTATTCAAGAATACCAACGGCTCCACCCCAGCAGCAGGTATCAATATAGAGCCAAACGACGGTGATCTAGTTACCAATGTCAACATTATCAGCTCACAGTCTTTGAATAATGAAGAGTATGGACTCGTCATATCAGAACGCGCTTCTGGGGTCGATCATGAAATCAATAATGTATTGGTAGAGGGTAATCAGATTATTGGCAATGGTTTTGATGTTCGTATCAATGGCGTGAGCGACAGTCAGTTTTTTGATAATTTTATTGATGGTGTTGATACGGCATTAAGTGATGATGGCCGAGTTTTGGCGAGTATTATCTTCAACAATGAAACGAGTGGAAATACCGTGAGCGGTAATACGGTGGTTACGACGGGTAACGAAGTTGGACGTGCCGATATTGATGACAGAGGTCAGGACAATGAGTTGTATGACAATGTAGTGATGGGCACAGATAGAGATGATGATCTAAAAGGCGGCTTGGGTAGTGAGGTTATTAATGGTGGCTTAGGTCGGGATGTACTAACCGGTGGTGATGATGCAGATACTTTCTCATTTGATAGTGAGCTGAGCGCCGATAATATAGATACTATCGTAGATTTTAGCTCAGATGAAGGTGATAAAGTTGCGTTAAGCGAAGTGGTCTTTGGCGATGTCAGTCTCGATAAGCTAGAAAACAATTGGTTGGTCACAGATGATGAAGAGGTTGATAGCAATACTCGAATTATCCAAAAAGGCGATGATTTATACTTTGATGCAGATGGATCTGGCACTGATTTCTCAGAGGTTCAATTTGCGACAGTGAATCAAGCGCTGACGGTAGATGACTTTGTGGTTATGTAGCGTATACTAGGTGCACGCGCTTGACTGTACTAAGAAAGTTTAAACTATTGCAAACACAAAAAAGGTGAGCCGAAG
>NZ_JBQSVL010000117.1:0-5433 GCF_052376215.1 Psychrobacter sp. AOP7-B1-24 | reverse complement strand
CTTTATGATTATGTTTGATGATCGTATCAGTAAGCATTTAATCTAAAGGGCAGTTACACAGAATTCGGGATGGTCTCAGTATTAGTGTTTAATCTTTGGTAGATAACTCTCTAAAGATTTATTGGGCTTGTTAAAACTTTCAGGCTCTCGCTGTATGATATGAATCATTTCGCGCTTAAATGTGTCATTCTGCATTTTGCCGTCGTAACTTAGGCTCGGATGGTTGTTATAGTCATTCATAAACTGCACGTTATCAACAATCGACTCTATGGTAGCTTGTGACAGGGTGCCATCTTCACTGGTTAGTTTATCTAGTGTTTTCCGGTGGAATTTGAGCGTTAGCCCCTCGTAGCCTTTGCCTCTACTCTTTTTTTTATATTCCACACTAACCTTATAATTTGTACTTTCATTAATCTCTTCTAGGGCTTTATCGATCACATACTTTCGAAGTTCACTAAATTGCTTGTACTTGCCTTTTATACCCATAACATATTTAAAATCTTCAAGTTCATATGCTTTACTGTATTGATACTGTCCGATCCAACACACTATTAATTCATATAAGCGTATTGAGTGGATACTTGATAGCTCACTGATCTCTAACAACTTATATTTAGTAAAATTTGCTTTTAATTGTGTCAGATACGGCAATATATCCTCTGCAAAAGTTAGCGTAATCTTCCCTGTATTTGGGCTAAACAGAAGACTACTAACAAAGCGTGTACGCAATGCTTCATTGTCTGGCAGTGCGATGATCACTTCCCTTTCAAACAAGCGGTTACTAGCTTGCTCAATATCACGATAGATATTTTTTGCGTTGCTATCACTATAAAAAAGCCTTTTTATCTCATCAGCAGTAATAGTAAATTTGGTTTGTTTACTGATATTTGGCGCATCAGGTCTACTATCAATTTGACTAATACAAGTTAGTAAAAGCTCTTTTTCTTTTGTTGTCATCGTATAAGTAGCAAGAACTAAATCATTTGACTGTACGACTAAATTATTTTCCATTTTATATTTCACTATTTCTACGTTTATTAGAATTCCACATGAGACAAACTATCATAAAAATAGTAAAATAAATAGCTATCTTTAAACGACTCTTTTTTTGGCTCATTTACTCTTTTTTTGGCTCATTTACTCTTTTTTTGGCTCATTTACTCTTTTTTTGGCTCATTTACTCTTTTTTCTCTTTGTAAGCTATTGATATCAAAGGTGAAAAAAGGCTCTTAAACAGGAGTAAACAGGAGTAAACAGGATCAAATAAAAACCCTTAAAGAAACGGGTGATAAATTTTTTTGTGGATAAGTAAAAAATCATCACTTAAACAACGTATCTTGCCTAAGCAAATTTTTCCTCAGTAGCGGTTTTTTTGAGGACTAGATTAAGGACTAAATCCTCGCCTAGGTGTATTAGTTCTACTCACTTGATACTGATAGGTCTCTAAACCACCCTGTAGTGCTCTGTGTTGGCTTTCAGACAGCTCTTTGCCATATTGCTCAGTAAACGTCTCTAAAGTGGCTTTAAGAGCCTCTGAGTAGGTTTTACGCTGGGTTGTTGGTAAGGAGTTGACATCACGCAATGCAAGTTTGAGTTGCTCACAGGTTTCATTTAAGGTATCTGCTAAATGTTCTTTGGCAAGCCCTCTTGCCTCAGTTGGGTAGTTATCCTGATTGATGTAATCCGTTAATTCTTCTATATAGCTGAACGATGACATGGTGTCCCGAGTCATTCTCCCTACCTCTCCTGCGCTACCGCCCAGCTCGTCGATGTTACTGGTATTCAATGCCGCTCGTTTTTGATCGATATTGTCTCTGAAATCTGTAAAATGCTGAATCAGTGCCAGATACTGCTCACGTTCAGCGTTAGGATCACGCAACAGCTTGATGATGGATTTGTTGTTCTCAACCAGCGTGTGATCAAAACGTTTGGCCACTTGGCGTAAGTGCGCTGTAAATTCCACTGCTTTATCATGGCTCTCAATACCATGGTGCTTTGCAAACTCGCTGAGTACGGCTACTTGTCGCTGATCAAATTTATCAGGCGTGTTCTCTGCGGTTTCTCCTTGTGCCCATCTGATTGTCATCGACTCATGATGACGTTGTAGTAAGCGCATCGCCAGATGCAGCTTCATACGTTCAACATACTCAAAGATTCTCTCATCTTCATAACGGTTTGCTCGAGTGTCTCGATCAATTTGTCTTTGCTGTCGATCAAGTCGAGCAGCTCTTGCTCGTCGTGCGTCGTCATCGAAGGGGTTGGGGACTGGTTTTGCTCGCTCTGCAATGCCTTGATGGATGCCCTGAGCGACTGATTCGCTGTTTGCAGCTCTTTTTGAGTTTGCACTAATCCACTGTTTTGAGAGATCAATGCGTTGTTGTGCTTTTTGGCTTCTTCGGTCTGTTCCATTAATCCACTTTGGTAGGTTTTCGCATCGCTCAGCTGCCCAAGCAACGCCTCGTTTTGCGTCTTCAATGCATCGGTTTGTGTCGTCAACTCGATCTGCTGTTCTGTTAGATTGTTCTGTGCAGTACGCAATGTCGTGTTCTGAGCTTTCAATAAGTTGTTTTGTGAGGTCAACTCGCTGTTTTGTGCCTCCAATGAGTCTATGTAGTCTTGCATTTTGCTCAGTTGCCCGAGTAAGTCCGTCTCTAAGTTGTTTGATTCGTCGCTCATGGTCTGCCTCCTGTTTGATATGGTTCTCAGCAACCAGTTTGTTGCGTGCTTTGATTGCTCGGTTGGTATTGCCTTTTTCGGTCATGATGCCTCGGCGCTCCATTGCCGTTGCATGAACGCCCATTTTGATGGTGGGCTGCTGATCAAGCTCCTGATCTTTATAACTGCGTGCATCCATCAATGGTAGATTATGTTGTGCTAACACCTTGTTGGCGGTATCTACCCACATCCCACGGATACGCTTAATTTCTTTCATTGATGACGGCAGACCATGTTTTTTACGTTTTTTATTAGACCACTCAAACGGGGTCTTAAGGTTTGGGTCAAATGCCAAGGTTTTATTGGGCCCAACGATGGGCGCTCGAGTGGTGACTAAAATATGCGCGTGAAAATTGCGCGGATCAGGATTTTTCTCCCCTTCACGCAGTCGCTTAGAGCTGGGTTTAGCGTCAGGATCAAAAGGCAGCTTCATCACTGGACGGTGAATACAAACATCAGCAATCACGTCCATATCATCAACCAGCTTTTGGGCAAAATCTATTGCCAGTGAATGGCGATCTTGCTCAGACAACTCATAAGGTAGATTAATCAGCCACTCACGCGCCACTCGACTGTCCGAACGAGTCTCTGCTGCCTCAGCCAAATTCCAAAGCATCTCTCTATCGACATTCACACCTAGTGCTCTTAGCGCAAATGGCAAAACGATATCACTACTCATGACGCCAGACTTTTTACTATAGTCGTGGGTCTTACCGTATTTAACATCATCAAGAATATCACCAGCACGATAGGCGGCGCATGCTACTGCCGACTGTCCCGCTTTTCGAGAAATTGCTTTAGTATCGATATGAACCATTGTCATAATAAGCGAACCTAATGTTGGGTTTTTTGCACACCACGTCTTTTGTGGTGTGCGGGGTTTGGGGTTTCCCCAACGAAGAAGGATTCAAAATTAAGATAGTAACGAAGTGGATAGATTAAATTTTGAGTCGTTGCTTCGCCCTTAGTCAGGGGGACGCAACCATTAAACAATAAAATAATATATATCGGATGTCTGATGTGGTTGTGTTAAAGCATATCATAAGTGATTGAATGATGGTGAAGTCCTTGCTAGGGTTAATGATATATTATTTATAAGGAGAGAGACTATGTCAGTTACTAATAATAAAGCGCCTGAATCTATATTTGATAAACAAGATTCTAATAAGCTGAAAGAGCGTCAACGGTTAGAAGAGTTAAAACGCCAAACTAAGATTCAGCAGGTAAAGTTAGATAAGCGACTGAACAATCAAAAAATTCTAATGGGCGCATTTTTAGGTCAGGTATTGGCAACTAAAGGTGACGATGAACAGATGATCCGAGAATATTTTGCGATTCACTTTCCAGATTTCTTAACGAGAAAATCTGATAAGTTTTTATTCAAAAGCATGATTGAAAGTTTAGGCGGTGATATAGGTTTAGGCGATGAAGAGGATTCATTTGAGATTCAACAAAAAGAGAAGAGTCAAAAAGCTATTCATGAGGAAGGGGAAATGAAAGTTGATGCTACGGAACAGAGCCAATCGGAGAAATTCGTGAGCACGACCGATAGGAGTCCACTAGATTTTTCTTTGGGTGAGACAGATTATTCTGATCAGGGCAGTCACCAAAATTATCATCGTTAAAAGCGTGACAATAAATATGGTATCGGCTAATAAAAAATAGCCAGATGGTGACAACTGGCTATTAAGGCAATAAATATCAAGCTCTATCGGTCATAAGAGAGGCCTTTTTAATCTAAAACGATTATGCTGCTTGGTCAGTATGAGCTGTGACCAACTCTATAAAGGCGGTTTCAAGGGTGCTTAACGTATAATCATCAATCACAAGTCCAGCATCTAACTGTCGTTGCACCCAGACATAGACTGCTTCGTCATTATGAAGAATAGAGTCAACGCTAAGTAATGATGCTAACTGTGTCCCCTGTTGTACTTGTAGATTTGATAACAGTTGATAGGCTAAAGACTTAGCGTTGTTACTAAACCATGTGCAGCTGTTGAGCCGCGATAGATTGTTATTCATTAGTATTCTCCTGCAGATTATTATGTGTTAATAATGGATAAAATGACTTACTACAGGTCAAATTATACCTATATTTTAATCTATTGCAAGAGAAAATAACCTTCTATAGGTCTTTTTGTACTTTTGAAGTTTATAATGTCTTATCAAAGAGTGTGTTTACTCAGGCGACTCACTGCTGTTCTCATTTATGATTTCATATAAATCACCAACATTGATTCTAAGATACGTGCATAAAGACTCGATGACATCTAGGTCAACTCGAGTGGCTTCTTCATGATACATGCGAGTAATGGTGCCACGATTGATGCCAGTATCCCTTGCGACATCGGCAATTTTAAGGCGTCTTTCGCCCATGATGGTCGATAAGTGACACTTCACCATAGTGGTTTCCTCATTAACGATTAGTGGTTTTGATTGGTGAGCGGATTATAACGAATATGAGTGGCTAACGTATTCCTTTTAGTAGCTCAAATTGATATTCAATAGCGGTAATTTATCTAGTAGTAGGCAGTTTATTATGCTGTCTTTAATGCAGAACGTCTATCATAATGGATAGACGCTAGTTAGAAAAGACGATGCTATTTTGACTATGAAGTATTGCTATTAGTAGTGATGTGACGTACATTTTTAGTTATACTTATATACTTATATACTTATATACTTATATACTTATATACTTATATACTTATATACTTA
>NZ_JBQSVL010000116.1:0-5530 GCF_052376215.1 Psychrobacter sp. AOP7-B1-24 | reverse complement strand
CTGTTATTCGCCTTTCAATGTTACTAAGCTTACTTTTTATTATAAACCTTCATCAACACGTATTAGCTGGATACTACCATCGGCGTTGGTAATGCGGCGATAACGAACATTACCAGATATCGATGATTGAGTAGCTGGTTGCGCAGAATAGGTGCTGTTAGGTGTGGCTGTTTGCTGTTGAATCAGTTGCCCCATACGATCGGCAGAGGCAGGGTTTAACGGTTGGCTATTTGCTGGCTGGTTATACTGATTACCATATTGTGAGCGAGCAGGCGCGGTGTTGCCTATAATAGCTTGATAGAATTTCTGTCCTGCACGTCCATCGGCTGGGAAGATACCTTTACTAGATTGGTATTGCTGAATAGCGGTACGAGTATTGTCACCAATAATGCCATCGACACCGCCAATATCGTAACCAGCATTTAATAGTGCCTGTTGAATGTCTTTTGCTTGTTGGCGACTGATACCTGGATCATCCGTTGGCCATGCCGTGACAAAGTCGGTTTTGCTACTGTCTTCGCGGGTGATTAGGTCTGCTAAATGAGCGATTGCCAACGCATAATTTTCTGATGCGTTGTATGAATAAAACGTGTCGAAGTTTTTACCGACTAGGAATGCAGGGCCTTCAATACCAGCAGGTAATAATAAACCTGCGCTGCTTAAATCAGATGGTAAAGAGCTACCATTCGCAAGTGTTAAACCTTGATTACGCCAATGGCTCATCGATTTTTTATTTTTACGGCTTGAAGCTGCCCAGTAGCCATCAGGCAGTTTAACTTCATAACCCCATGGTTCACCTGAGCGATAGCCACGATTTTTCAAAAAGTTAGCCGTAGAGGCTAATGCGTCAGGGACATTGTTGACCAAATCACGACGACCATCACCATCAAAATCCACAGCCAACTCTAAAAATGTACTTGGCATAAACTGAGTCTGTCCAAAGGCACCTGCCCATGAACCTGTCATATCACTTGGCGCGATATCACCATTCTGGACAATTTTTAAGGCATTGGCATACTCGCCTTGGAAGTAGCTTTGGCGACGATCAAAGCATGACAGTGTCGCTAAAGATTCGAACAAAGGCTTTTTCCCCAAGGTCTGACCGAAGTTAGATTCAACGCCCCACACACCTAGTACGTGTTCAGCTTTTACGCCGTAGCGTGACTCGATTTGGCGTAGGGTGTCGCTCCACTGACGTTTGGCACGGATACCATCTTCGACACGCTCTTTGTCCACTAACGCAGATAGATAATCCCAAACGTCTTTTTGAAACTCAGGCTGATAGTTAAGAGACTGAATCACGCTAGGATCAGGCTGGCTAGGACGGTAGTTGTTAAAAGTAAAACTGTCCACGCCACGGAATTTGCTAGAGTTTTTTAGCCCATCTAGGCACTGTTGGAATTTAGCATTAGATAAGTTTGGCGCTTCTGGTCGGGCAGCTTGGGCGGTGCTAGAAAAACTCAGCCCAACAGCGATGCTAAGTAGCGATAAATGAGAAAGTGAAGTCAAACGCATGGAAATGTCCTATAAACATCGAAACAGTCATTAAGAAGTAAAATAAAGTAGGTAAAAGTAGTATGCACCTAGAGTAACCAATCTAAACAGTAAAGAAAAGGTATCGCAGGACTAAGATTATGAATGGTTACTATAAATTGACGGTGGCGCAATATTAGAAGAGGGGTTCCAATAGATATTTTGCGATGAATGGAGTAATAAAATTAGAATAGCGGCAGGCATTTATGCTCTATTCACATCTAACTACTTCCCCAAAACTCCATCCAACTCATCAACCAACGTATGAATGCGCGCTGCATTTTTACCCAAATCGCTCTTGCCAACACGTGATTTACTACGGATATCAACCAAACGTTCGCTGTTATTATCCGTCACACGAATCACCACATCATCTTTGAAACCAAACCAAGTAGAGGTATCGGTAGCTTCGATGATGCCTTTGTCAGCATCAGTATTGATAAGCTCCCAACCTAAATTTGCAATGGCTTGTTTGGATGCTTCGACTAATTCAGAGGTTGATTGAGAGTAGGTCAATGTCTGTAGATCAGGGTAGGCCGTGCGTTGTTGCTCTGCTGCTTCTGCGCCTGCGTACTCTACTGGATTTGGCGCATCTGCACGTAGGGGTGCAATCGCGACAAACTTAGGTGGATTTACCAAATCGGTTGAAATATCGTGAATTGGCGGTACATTTTTGGCGGTAGTCATCATGCCAAATGGAAGGGCGATAGCAATCGCAGAAAATATAACGGCTATTGCTGCGCTGACAAGGCTGACCGTTTTACGTTTAAATATAACTTGAATCGCCAATAGTACGAGAGCCGCAATACCAACAAACAACCCAAATTTAAAGCCTGTAAAGGCAGTTTCTAACTCTACAATGCCAAACCTATAAAGCGGTGCTGGTAGTGCTACTAGCAAAAATGCTATTAAACTTATCATACTTATTAAAATTTTCATTGGAACGCTCCGTTATTTTTTAATAGTTACTCAATCGCTGCGCTCAGCATTTTAGTTATGGTTTAACAGCGAGACATGCTCTGTTACCGTTAATTCAGGTGTCGATCCTATCGAAGTCAGTTCGTTGGCGAGTTCGCTGATTTGATAATACTCGCCATAATATTGTTGTATTTGCTCATTATTAATTGAGAAGGGTGGGCCATTTCTTTTACTTTGGTCATAATTCAACGTGATTAATAATTGTGAAGTTTTGCCACTAATTTCACGTATCTGCTCGCTATACTTCGCCCGCATATCGGCTGGCAGGGCAATCAATGCGGCTTTATCGTAGACCGCGTCAACACGACCAATATCATCAGCTGTCAGGCCAAAAATATCAGCAACCCATAAGGTAATGGTTTGTCCCGACAATTGACCTTGATAGTATCTAATCGCTGGATTTTTTAAATGCTGATGTATGGTGGGTACAATATTTTGCTCGGCAAAGAATGCTTGTACGGCTGTCTCGACCAATTCAACTCCAACTACATCGTAGCCTTGCGCTGATAACCACAGCATATCAATTGACTTACCGCACAAAGGCACTAAAACCCGATTGCCAACAGGTAGCTTTAAGGCTGAAAAATGTTTTATTAAGAATGGATTTACCTCAGACTGGTTAAAGCCAATACGACCTTCTTGCCAACGTGTTTGCCAAAATTTGGGATTCATATGGTTATTCCTAAAACATCACCGTTATATATTATTGATCGCTATCATACCGCTAAATGCAACAAAAAAGCCAAGAGTATGAACCCTCGGCTTTCAAAGTGGATAAGACAGCTTTTAGTATTTAATCAACCATATACTGACTAAATTCTTTGCGTAATTTTGCGAGCTTTGGCGGTATGGCAAAGTTACAATATCCTTGGCCTGGGTTTCTATTAAAGAAGTTTTGATGTACCTCTTCAGCTTTATAGAAATCAACGGCGGGATGAACTTCTGTGACCACGTTCACGCCCATGTCGCGTAATTTATTGATCGTACGGTCAACTATTGGCTTTTGGTCGTCGTTTGTGTAGAACACCACACTACGGTATTGGCTGCCCACGTCATTGCCTTGACGGTCTTTGGTCGTTGGATCATGAGTGACAAAAAAGGCATCTAGTATCACTTCTAATGGAACGATAGAGTCATCAAACTCGACTTTAATAACTTCAACGTGTCCAGTCGTTCCGCTACAGACATCTTCGTAATTAGCAGAGACAGCGTCACCACCCATGTAACCTGAGACGACAGATTGCACGCCTTTTACCGATAAAAATACGGACTCGGTGCACCAAAAGCAGCCACCGCCTAATACGATCGTTTGCATAATTTTTCCTATTATTATAAATATGAGTTAAGTGCTGTATTTGACTGTGATGTTATCGTTTTTTAATGATTGTTCAATGACTAACTATTTCCATTGATTTTGACCTTTAGCACTATCTAATCAGCTTAGCAGGCAAGCCAAAGGCGATAAGTAACAAACAGTAATGTTATAATGAGTTTTTGCTATGTTAATTGGTTTTGAATCAATAATGATACGCAACATTATCAAGTGTTTCCTAATTTAAGTTCTATCATCTAAAAATGAGCCGCCCCATGAGCCAACCCAAGCCTGCTATTAAACATGACACCTTATTTGACAAACCCTTTACCACACCACTGGATAAAGCGTCGCGCTTTTCATTTGATGAGCAAGTGGTGGCTTGTTTCCCTGATATGATTCGCCGTAGTGTGCCCGGTTATGGTCAAGTGCTAGCAATGCTGCCGATATTTGCCCGCCGTCATTGCAAGTATCGTCAGCAAGGTGATAATGGACAACGTGTCAGCCGTATTTATGATTTGGGTTGCTCGCTTGGTGCGGCCAGTATGACGCTGGCAGGCGAGTTTGAGCCACAAGATTTGCAAATCAAAGCTATTGATATCTCACCAGCGATGACGACAGAGGCGACCACGTTACTTAGTGAGAATTATCCTGAACACGATATCGAAGTGATCACGGCAGACATCCGCGATGTGGAGCTTGAACCGTGCGATATGGTGATTTTGAATTTAACGCTACAGTTTTTACCGGCGGCCGATAGAATAGCGGTATTAGAGAAGATTTATGCAGCATTAAATGAAGGCGGCATACTGGTCCTGACTGAAAAAACCCACGCATTTGATGAGCAGTATGATGCGTGGTTAGTAGAGCGTTATTATGACTTTAAACGCGCCAATGGTTATACCGAAATGGAAATTAGTGGCAAACGTAATGCATTAGAGAATGTCCTTATCACTGATACCTTGGATGAGCATCATGCACGCTTGAGTGATGTTGGTTTTAAACGTCATCTCACATGGTTTCAGTTTTTGAACTTTGTGTCTGTGGTGGCGTTTAAATAGAGTTTATCTTAGGAGCTAGCAAGGCACCAATATGATTCCATCTATAGCTGAACAAAATTTTCATAAAGTGTTAACACAAAAAATGAGCATGCAATCATTTGAGCTATGGTTGTATGAAGATAATGTATTGGAATCTAGCAACCCTGATTTATATCTTGAATTGATTTCGTTTGATTATAGTTTTGAAGATAATTTTTATTACCGTTTTTATGATAGTTTTGCGAAATACGTCCATTTTTATAAATTTGAAACTGACCGAATAACAGAGTATCTAAACTCAATTATTGATAGAGATGGAAATTGTAGTAATGCGATTTGGGTGATGTATGAGTTATATTGCAAGGGTTATGGTTTTCTCGGCAAGCTAGGAATTAAATATGGGTTTTGCCTAGTAGACTACGAAACTTCGAAATTAAACCGTAATATAGATAGTATCTTAGATAAGTTGTATCCCGAGATTGTTGATGATGCTAAAAATGTCTTGAACTGGTTAGAAGAAGGTAAAATTGTTTTCAAAAGTCAGGACAACGGTTATGGTGTTTTTGAATACGACGACCTTCGTAGTGAAACGGAAATTCTGCAAGGAAATGCGTAGTTCACGAACTTCAAAGAGTTTATATATTAAAACTTATCTTTCTTTATTTTA
>NZ_JBQSVL010000115.1:0-5696 GCF_052376215.1 Psychrobacter sp. AOP7-B1-24 | reverse complement strand
GCCCACTCTCGTCCATGTCTACATAGAAAAAGTATGTTTCGCCACCAGCTAATTGGTAGTCTTGTTGTTCTGCTAATAAGTCATTGTCTTTAAAGCCGGTTGCATGAGCACTTAATTGGTTTGTGCCGACACAGGAGTTGACAGCGGTATAGTTGCCAGGATGTAGGCTGACTTGAAATCTGTCGTTGATGGCGATGTTGGCACTGGTTTGCTCAGGGTCGTTATCATTTTTTCGGATGAATATGAGGCGTGCTTCATCATTAGCCACTTGTTTTTCTAATAAGGTATCAGCGTCACTGTCTATTTGGTTTGTCCACATAACATGACCAACATGGCGAGTATCGCCATCATTATCAATCTGGTTGCCACTCGTTGCACAAGCTGTCATACCAAATAATGTCGTTGCCAATGCTACTTGAACGATGGTGTGTTTGAATACTTTACCCATGGTAATTCCTTAAATGGTCATTTATTGATCTGTTAGTGTTTGAATGCGCTGAGCGTTTGAGTGACTGTCTGTCTATTTTTTTATTGGTCATATAAATATGATGTTTGGTAGGCTTTTTTATCTTCAAAAACCAATTTTTACGTGTGGTGAAAATTGGTAACGACCTGAATATTGGTGGCTACCATTTCTTATAATTCCTATAATAGTGTGATTGAAATATGCCGATATTGTTTAGTATGTCTTTTTATAAAAGTGTTTTTATTAGATATACTACATAGAATCAAGGTGAGTAATTTGCTCTTCAACACACCATTAAATATCTAAATATAAGTGTGTAATTTATAGGGGTACATATATAACTTATACCGTTTATATCTGTCAAAGAAATCAGATACAAAAACGATAAGTGGCATATATTATATGACCAGTTACCATTATTTATTGTGCCTACCACCAAGCCGATGATCTGGCCACTATTTCATTTTCACTTTACCTAACACCACCTTAATTCTCGGTATTATCAATAATCAAAGAACTCTAAAAAAGTTAAAAGACAGCCAACTGTAAACTGCATTTCTAGCACCTCTAAATGGGGTAGTAATTTAATAGTTCACTGACTATATTTGTGGATTTTGTTCATTACATCTGAAGATTCAACACACCAAAAGCTAGATACAAAAAAATCCCCAGTGGTTAAACTGGAGATTTCTAACTTGAGTGTCTGTTTTACTCTTTTTCGATTTAGAAAAAATAGATACAATTTAAAGAATGCTCAATGCAACCGAATGCAGATGTAACACCTCAATAAAACTCCAATCTATTAGGGTCTGTTGAACATTCAAATGTGGTGCTGGCAGTGACTATTTTTTAGACAATATGCAGTGAAATTTTTGATGCCTAGTCATTCTAGGTGAAACAATTTCGCCATATATTGGCAAAAAAGAGTACTGCCCTGAAAGGCTGATGCTAAAATCACCCCAAACGTTGTTACAAACCTCGCTAAGGTCTCGACATTATCGTCGGTTTGCGCCTAGTTTGGTGCAATTTTAGCAATCAGCAGCCCTAATATTTGAATGTTCAACAGACCCTAATCTGTCATCATCAGCTAACGACAAAACAAAAGAGAACAATTGCTATAACATAACTTGCGCAATCAGAGCAGACCCGATGAACGTACCTGTAAAGGTCAGTATCGCAACTACTGCAATCTTAAATCCAGATTTTTTGAACAAATCCACTTCCATTTGCGAGATAGCAAAACCCGCGTAGGCAAGTACAGGCGTCAATAATTGCAACACACCCATCTTGGCTGTTTCTTCCAATACGTAGGCATTGAACGGAAACTGTGGCAAAGAGATTAAGATAGCCACAATCGATATCCATGCAATAGCAGGCACATTAAACGGAACTAAGCGTTTCAATACCATACCAACCACACAGCAGGCAAACAAAATAAGCATGGCAGGCAAACCGTCAAGTGGATCAACACCCTGCCCTACCCAGTTGCTGAGTAGTAGCACCACACAAATCACGGCTAGCAAGATAAACGACTGTCCCATCGACAATACGGCAGGCTCTTCCATAACCGCACCAAAATCTGTCTCGGTGGTCGCATTGGCGCTTTTATTCTTTTTAAATTTACTGACGATTTTATATAAAAACTCTGTAAAAGGTAATGCCACAAATAAACTAACAAATAATCCAGTAGCATAGGTCAGCAAGTTAGATGTCGCTGCAAATGCCGTAATGGTATCGGCTTGATCTGGCACTGTTTCTGCCAACGCAGCTGAGCAGGCGCCCATCATACTACCGCTACCAATACCGCAAGCCATTGCCAACGCTCGGACGTCAACGAGGTCCATAGAAGCGATGATACCTGCCATCAATGAAAAATAAATGGCACCAAACAGCGTACCCATGACATAAACACCCATCACACCGATACCTTCAGGACTTTGCAGTCCATACTTATCAGCAATCAAAGCGACGTTAGGTTCGCGAGCCACTGAGTGCGTGGCGCCAATTGCTTCACGTCCCATACCAAAAACCAGTACGGCAACAGGTAGCGCGATAAGCACAGTCGCCACATTGCCCAACTCTTGTAACAGCAAAGCTGGGCCTGCGGCTATTATTTCTTCAATATTAGGACCAACACCCACACCGAATTTTGCAATAAATGGCATGATGCTTAGCAAAATGGCATAGCTAGCAAATTTTGCACGTTTCTTGGTGATAACGGCTTTCATTGAAGGAATAACATTAGGGTTTAGTAAAATTGCAAAAATAAAAGCATAAAGCAAAGGCAGTAATACCAGTATACCTATACCGATAGGAATTTTAATAATACCTATCCACTCTGCCAATAGTGATACGGCAATCGCTAGTAAATGGAGCTTCCAGTCAAGTAGGTGCTTGGTCATCGTCGGCGACAGCACGCTATTATTACTCATATCAGTTCCTTTTAAGGTTTATGGTCAGTCCTACATTCAGTTCTACTGAATGACGTCATTTTTTTATCTAGGGCTTAATTTGTCGCCGCAGTTTTTGGTAATTCAGATTCCACTAAAGAAATCCATACTTTAATGCCCGTTTCGATCGCATCATCATTAAAGTCATATAAGGCATTGTGCAAAGGTTTAGACGGCGTGCTGCCATCCACACCCAACCAAAAATACGCGCCTTTGATTACCTGACTCATGAATGAAAAATCTTCAGAAGCCATTGACGGCTCTACGTCTGTATTCACCTTGTCAGCGCCTAGTGCTTTACTAGCCGCTTCTTTTATCTCAAGATAAGCCTGACTGTCGTTAGTAGTTACCGGATAGCGAATATGGTAGTCCATCTCACCTGTCACGCCATATAGTGGTGGCAACGTCGTCACCATTTCTGTAAGCATGTCTTGTAGCGACTGGCGTACATCCATATCAAAACTACGAACCGTACCTTTTAAAATCGCAATATCAGGAATGACATTGGTCGTGTCACCACTGTTCATCTGTGTCACGCTGATAACACCAGACTGTAATGGTGATATGCGGCGAGAGACAATAGACTGAATATTAGTGATTAATGCCGCACCTGCTGCAATAGGATCGGCACCGAGATGCGGCATGGCAGCATGCGTACCTTTACCCGTTAGCGTAATTTCGAACGTATCAAAAGATGCCATCATCGGACCGTCATTTACAGCAATTTGACCCACAGGAAGACCTGGCCAGTTATGTAGCCCATAAACGGCATCCATTGGAAACTTATCAAATAAGCCATCATCAATCATGGCTTTGGCACCGCCCAAAACTTCTTCAGCAGGTTGGAATATTAAATGAATCGTGCCGCTAAAATTCTTATTCTCACTTAGATATTTAGCCGTGCCCAGCAACACTGAAGTATGACCATCGTGACCACAGGCGTGCATACAGTTTGCATGCGTAGACTTATGCTCAATATCGTTTTGCTCTTCGATGGGCAAAGCATCGATATCCGCTCTGATACCAATGGTTGGTCCTGAGCCATTCTTCAATGTCCCAACAACACCAGTGCCACCCAATCCTTGATGCACTTCAATCCCAAAAGACTCTAACTTATCAACGATAAAGGATGAGGTTTTGAACTCCTTAAACCCTAGTTCAGGTTGGCTATGAATCTGTTTACGCCATTGTTTGACTTCGTCCAGTAATGCTTCGTTAACTGACATTGATTCTCTCCTTCGAGATTATTTATTGATAAAACTATGTAAAACTGATGCAGGCTATCGTGATTCTCACATCACAGTAGCTATTTTTTAGACCATACGCAGTGAAATTTTTGACGCCTAGGGCATGTCCTCATTTTAAAAATGGTGATAAAAATGAGATAAATTGTCATCAAACAAGGAAAATAGCGCAGATAATATCGAGATATTAATCAGCTATTTGACGCCGTTTGGCAAGATTTAGCCATTTTTAACCCATTTAGATGACTATCGATTGAATTGAGGACACGCCCTAGTCTTTAGAAAAACAAATAAGCCACTCAAAGTGGCTTATGTTGTATAACCAGATATGGCTTTATGATTTTTCTAAAGACAGTATACTAGCTTATCTGCACGTATTGAGAAACCTCGCTGTCATAAGTTTAAGCGTCATCTACAATTAAGGCATCTTTAAGCCATCACAAGTCATCTTTGACTTATCAGATGTAGCGAAATCATCCTATCGTTAAGGTAGCGCAAGTTTTATGCCACAGAAAAATCCATCTTATCGAACGATCTGAATAAAAAAAGCACTACTTTGATACAAAATCATGCGCCAGTACGGTGCTCCAATTTATAAAAATAATGGTTTTAGTGCATATCGATAGCCAAAGAAATTCAGAGCGTGCAAGCCACGCTTGACGAAAATCGTTACCTTTCTTTAAGTTTCATAAATGTACTTAACATTGCAATCCTCTATTATTCACCTTATCGAACTGATAAAACTCAGTTCCTAGATTGCTTTGTGCTTAGATTGCTTTGTTCCTAGGTTTTCGCCACTATATTTTAATTAAATTCGACACAACAATGAAAAAGACAATAATAAGCCTGATCTTAGCTGCCTCTACTTGCGTAGCCATGACAGCGCCAGCAAGTGCGGCTCTACATGACACATCAAAGTATCAAATCCATAAGCAAAACCATACAGAGGACTCATCTGCACAAAAAACAAGTCTACAAATCACCAAACAACAAAGCAACAAGAAAACTGACGACAAGAATCAGAGCAATAAAAAACAAACGGTCAATACCAAAGCAAACACTTCAAAGAAATCAACAGCGAAGCAACATACTAAAGGCACAGCTGACCACAAAACAAAAGACACACCATATAACACCGACCGTAGATCTTAATCTAGTCAATGATGCTTGATAACGATACCACCTGTCATAAAGAGGTTTGGTATCGCACGCTATTATTTATGCAAAAAGGAGCATGATAATGAAGATAAAGTTTACTCATACCAATCACCAATTGTTGCTAAGTGTGGTCGTGATGACTTCGAGCATAATACCCATGACTTCTGCGGTTGCTATATTACCAATGGGTTCTGAGATTTTTCAAACAGAGGCGCCTATAACGACTGCTTCCAATGAAACAGCAGTGGTTATCGAAGAAGCTTTATCGAAAGAAGAGCATCTCAAGATGCAGAATAAACAATTCTCAGCGTTTAGTGATAACTCAAAATTTTCAAAGTTAATCAGAGAAAGCAAACAGTTCAAGGGTATAGAAAAACG
>NZ_JBQSVL010000114.1:0-6210 GCF_052376215.1 Psychrobacter sp. AOP7-B1-24 | reverse complement strand
CTTACTATATTTAATCTCTCTTCAGGCATCTTATTATTTAATATTTCATTAACTTTTTTATAATTACCTTTCCAAGTTAATTGAATGAAACCTTTCCCCTTATATAGCAATCCTGTAAGATCTCCACCTTTTACTACATTGTCATAATCAAAATACCCATCATCAGTGTTACAAGCATAAACTCTTTTTGCAATTTCATTTTTTTGCGGAATCTGAGAGTAGGCATAAGTTTTATTGGTAAGGATATATTTTTTTCTTTGTACTTGTGAAAATTTATTATAATCATTTATTGGTATTCGTTTATAACCTAGTTGATCAGCTTCCTCGGGATAGTATTTAAAATAACGGTCGAAAGTTTTTTTTAATGATGGCACTGAATACCATAAGCTTTCCTCTTTTCCGACAAGTTCGTCTCCGACTTCTGCTTGGACGTGTGCTAAAAAATGTGCTATTCGCAGAGGAGTTGTCATTCCAAATTTTGGCATATATTTATTTAGTAAGGCTCTCACTACCTCCCGCTTGCGAGTATTAGCGTCAGGGAACATTTTTTGCATTTGTTGTTCGGTTATGAGAACTGCGACCTGAGTAATCTTAGCTTCCTCTACAGTTAGTTTGTCACTAGCTTGAGCGCATGACACTTTCTCTTGACCTGTTAAGATCTTAAAAACTTCAGGGTTACAGGTGTTAGAGTTACTCATTACATACTCTCCCTACCATCAACATTTATCAAATGGATTTTAATGTCTTGCTCAATGGACGTACTCATAATCTCAGTATAACCATCTTCATCAGTCGTACCTTCAAACACTTCGCCAGTTATTTCAGCCTGTGCAATATAATCGGTAAAGCTATAAGGGATGTCATCATCATCGGCGAATCTTACTAGAGCCTTATATTGTCCATGTTTTAAGTGAACCTTAATCTCATCAGGATCAGAGCTATAGAAAGTCTCAGTATTTCCTTCAATATCGGTAACACCCTCAAACGTCTCTTGCGTATTCTCATTGATAGCAATATATGGTGTGTTGGCATAAGGAATATCATCGTCGTCAGCGAACTTAAATTGTGCTTTATACATTGCGCCAGCCACTAAACTAGGCAACCCCGCCAACCCCTGTCCATCCATCCCGCCGCCATCACGACTATGCTTACCAGCCTTTTCCGTAAACTGCATCGCCGCAATCGTAATATCACCGCCATCTAATGTGATACTTGCACCGCCCGCCGTCAGCGTAATCTTATTCGTTGCTACCACTTCAACTTCCTTGGTCGAAGATGACATATTCACATCTTGCTTTGCTGTCGCTTCAAGCTTCCCTGTATGCGCTGACAGCATAATATTGTCTTTACCATTGGTCATACTGAACTGACCATCAGCAACCACTGCCAAAGACTCACTACTGACCTGATGATGCCCATCACCACTACTCACCATCATATCTTGCTGAGAGGTCGTTATCATCTCACCCATAGATCGTTGAATCAGCGTCTCGTCACTGACATAGCTCGTATCAGCAGCGCCATCGATCAGCGTATAGGGCGCTTGTTGATGGGTTTTGGTTTGCTGCTCCTCTGCGATAGTTTCTAACTGCGTCTTAATCGCTTTATGGTCATTGACCTGACGTCCCAGTCCCGTTGCCAATTGTGTTAAGCGCTCGGCTAAATGTTGACCACCGAGTGCCGTTTGAGTCAGAGTCGGGGTGTGCTGTTGATAGTTGTGCTGCTCAGATTGTGCATGGGTTTGCGGCTGGGTGGAGAATACTAAAGCTTCACCCGACTTGATATTGATTTGAGCGCTAGTATTGGCATTGATACCTTGACGTTTACTACTGGCGCCATCACTTTCAGCATTGATCACGCCCATCTTGAGCATGGCAGCCACTTGACCATCATCGACGTTTAGCTGTGAGTACGCTTGCTCATCTCTATGATCGCTGATCCACTCTGATAGGCCATTATCTGTATTACGATAGCCGCTCTCAACAGCTTGTTCATTGTCGGTGGCAAATAGGCTAGGGCGTGTGCTAGACAATAAGCTACCAGTATTGATTAAATGCTCACCATCACCGATAGGCTGCATCAGGGTTTGATCATCAGATCTATGGGTAAAGTGACTGCCATAGTTGGCCCCTGCTTGGGCCTCTGTCCGATTGATAGGTTGGGCAGGGCTGTCCAGTAGATAGCTTTTGGTCGGAGTCATGTGATTGCGACTGTCGGTATCGCTTTGATCATATGTGATACCGGTCATTGGCGGTAGTACGCGTTTGCTATATAAGCTACCCACCCACGGCGTGTCTGCGGTAATCAGACGCAGCTGGGTTAAGTGAATACCTGCTTCTAGTGTTGAGGCATGACGTTCATAGTGGCGACGACTGATGGTCAGACCTGTCACGTGTGCCAGACTGTTGGCTATAACAGTGATCTAACTAATCGTTAGTTTTTCGATCATGTCAAAATTACATTCGGCTATAGGGTGACCTGTTTGTCTTACGCCCCAAAGCTCAAAATATATGTCGTCATATGAAACATAGGTATGAAAAATTTTATCTTTAATTGATTGGTCATCATACAAGGTGATATTATTATTAACTTTATACGTATAGCTACTGTAAAGCTCATCAAATATTTCAACAGCCTTATCATGATTGTTAACTATCAAGTTAATAGTTTCAATTAGTTCAAGCTGATATTGTTTTGGCAATGTATGGCCAAACTCATTTCCGATAAATGCGCCATTAAAATTATATGTAATATCTGTAAGGTAATCATCTCCTCGAATAAGCACATAGCCTTGGCTGGTATGGAAGGTAAAAGTGTCAGTGTAGTCTTCATTTTCTTCGAACTTGTATTTTAGTTTCTTCCATAGGGGAGATATCCTTAATCTTTCAATAAACGTTGCTCTGGAAATAACGTCAATGGGTTGTTGTCTTTGTATGCCAGTATCAGGCGCTACGGGTTCTACCATTTCATATTCTTGTTCAATCGAATATTGTCGACAATCTAAGGCTTCATTATCGGTATTAACTTTTTTATTTGGTAGCTCATGACAACCTGCTAACGGCAAAAGCAATAGTATTACATATTTAACTTTAATCATATGGAATTCCAATTTTATTAAACTATGGTTTGAGTATTATCTAATGCTTCGGTCTTTTCTTAGTAGATCCCACTGCCACTTAAATAGTGACCACATATGATGCTTATATGGATTCGTCCCGCCACTCTCTTTTCCTGTGCGATCTAATAAATAAGAATAATCCATTAAATTGTCCGTATACCCTTGATAAAAGCTGTGTCGTGTCAACGAACTACTGGCAAATGTATGTGGCAAGCTAAAACTATGACCCAATTCATGTGCAAAAGTATCTAATTGAGTATTACCTTGATCAAATAATACCACTGCATTACCCCAAACCTTTGAAAAACAATCATCGTTGAACGTACAGTCAAATAAGTTCTCGACCATATTCTTTTCACGTGCTTGAGCGCTACCTAATGTAGTGTAAATACCAGTTTTAACCTTATAGTCTGTAAATATTACGAAAGTTTTTTTATTATTAGCACCTTCAATGCCACCTGAAGGTACGTATTTTTCACTAAATAATTCATATAGTTTGACTATATCTTTTTTTAAGTTACTGCCTTCGCTTCTTGAAACATTAGTATTTGGTGGATACTTTTCAAGAAACTTTCGGATCATTATCCCTTTTGCACTACGTCGAGTATGATTGTTTTTTTCGTCAGCCACGTTTAACCGACTTATACCTTTCACCTCACCACGAACTAACGCTTGATTTAAAGATCTATATTTAAGGTAGTGCTGATAGGCAGGAGGTGTTGGTACAGTCGTAGCTCCAGACTTTGTGCAGAAATGGACAACAACTATATCTGCATTAGGTATGTTGCTATTTGGATAAATCATGAGAACACCAACTTTACGTTGGTATTTACCTCGTTTAGCAATAACCTTAATAAATCTGGCCTTATTACTAGAACTTGTAGCCTTAATACTAATCTTGATAGATTCATCAACATAATATTTTATGTTTCTAGAGTATCCGTTTTCTCCGTCAGTCTGTTCGCCAGATCTAACTAGCTTTCTGCTTTTCTGACCTTTAGTAATTAATTTTTTCAATGCGATTTTGGTGGGTGAAACAACGATACCAGGACTTGTACTGAATTCTAATACAGTACTATCATTTGATGATAAAGGTTTATTATCATCAGTCGTGAGCTGATCTATTTGCAAATATAATTCTACTTCGGATCTATCAGGGAAGATACCTAGCCAGGCAGGAATATAGGCTTCGGAGGTATTACCAATTTCAGTAACTTCGGATAACGTGCTATTGCCTGGTTTTAGCGTAGTATATTCCTTAATCAGATCATGAACATTACCCCGATAAAGTCTTTTTGGTTTAGGTCCTGCTTCTATAACTTGTTTAATATCATAAATGTACTCATCTCTTAACCAGTCGAAGCCGTAAGATCCGTTATAACCTTCTTTTATTGGTCGTCGGAAATGTACCAAAAAACGTCTTGGAGCTGATATTTGCGTGTCTTTTGTACCATGGTCAGAGCTGGAGCTACCTGATGTTGTTCCCATTATGAGCAACCTTTTATTTAATCTATTTCCAAATGTATTTCAAATTCTTCTGGTGTCTTCGTATAAAAGCGTTGGGTCATACCTTCTTTATCTGTTGTTCCATGGATTTTTTCCCCCGTTGCTTTATTTGTAGCAATATATTGAGTTTCACTAAAAGGAATGTCGTCATCATCTGTGAAACGAAAACAAATACTGTTAGCGTGACCAAAAGCAGGCAACCCCGCCAACCCCTGTCCATCCATCCCGCCACCATCACGACTATGCTTCCCAGCTTTCTCCGTGAACTGCATTGCCGCAATCGTAATATCACCGCCATCTAATGTGATACTTGCACCGCCAGCCGTCAGCGTAATCTTATTCGTTGCCACCACCTCAACTTCCTTGGTCGAGGATGACACATTCACATCTTGCTTTGCTGTCGCTTCAAGCTTCCCTGTATGCGCAGACAGCATAATATTGTCCTTGCCATTGGTCATACTGAATTGGCCATCAGCAACCATTGTCAAAGACTCACTACTGACCTGATGATGCCCATCACCACTACTTACCATCATATCTTGCTGAGTGGTCGTTATCATCTCACCCATCGATCGCTGAATCAGCGTCTCGTCACTGACATAGCTCGTATCAGCAGCGCCATCAATCAGCGTATAGGGCGCTTGTTGATGGGTTTTAGATTGCTGCTCCTCTGCGATACTTTCTAACTGGGTTTTAATCGCTTTGTGGTCATTGACCTGACGTCCCAGTCCCGTTGCCAGTTGCGTTAAACGTTCAGCCAGATGCTGACCACCCAATGCCGTTTGGGTAAGAGTGGGTGTGTGCTGTTGATAGTTGTGCTGTCCAGATTGCGCATGGGTTTGCGGCTGAGTGGAGAATACCAATGCTTCACCCGACTTGATATTGATTTGAGCGCTAGTATTGGCATTGATACCTTGACGTTTACTACTGGCGCCATCACTTTCAGCATTGATCACGCCCATCTTGAGCATGGCAGCCACTTGACCATCATCGACGTTCAGCTGTGAGTACGCTTGCTCATCTCTATGATCGGTAATCCACTCTGATAGACCGTTGCCCGTGTTGCGATAGCCACTCTCAATGGCTTGTTCATTGTCTGTGGTAAATAGGCTAGGGCGCGTGCTAGACAATAAGCTACCAGTATTGATTAAGTGCTCACCATCACCGATAGACTGCATCAGGGTTTGATCATCAGATCTATGGGTAAAGTGACTGCCGTAGTTGGCCCCTGCTTGGGCTTCTAAGCGATTGATAGGTTGGGCAGGGCTGTCCAGTAGATAGCTTTTGGTCGGAGTCATGTGATTGCGACTGTCGGTATCGCTTGGATCATCTGTGATACCAGTCATTGGCGGTAGCACGCGTTTACTATATAAGCTACCCACCCATGGCGTGTCTGCGGTAATCAGACGCAGCTGGGTTAAGTGAATGCCTGCCTCTAGAGTGGAGGCATGACGTTCATGATGGCGACGACTGATGGTTAGACCTGTCACGTGTGCCAGACTGTTGCGTGCCAAGTGTACGATATGGGTCGCACGATAGTGCTGATTGAGATGGTTGTGATCGACTAGTATAAAGGTATCGGCAAC
>NZ_JBQSVL010000113.1:0-6295 GCF_052376215.1 Psychrobacter sp. AOP7-B1-24 | reverse complement strand
CAGTATAATCTACAGGAACCACGTTACTGCCTTCACATTCAAATGCAGTGTACAAAACTATTTCACCACTTTCATATCTGGGGAAGTTATTATTGAGCTTGAACTGCGCAATGCCACCTGGCTGTTTGGCGATGAGGTTGCCTTGACAGTCCGTCACTTTGCTAGGTAAGTAGGCTTTGCCATCTTTACAAACAAAGTCAGTGGTCCCTTTAGGTAAATTATTAGCTTGCCAAAATCTTTCAGCTGCTGAAACAGTATTAGGGTTCGTGCCTATTAAATCTCCATAACAGTCTATTACCATCCCATCATCGTTTGATAGATAGTCTCCACCTGATAAATAGTCACTATTCCAGTTTTGAAGGGTACCGCAGGCAGTGAGAGAGAGTAGGCAGACACCAGCTAAGATAGTATTGAGAATTTTCATAATGTTGCTCTTATTGATTAACCTTGAATGACGTCGCGAAATTTTCTCTTATTGTCCGTATAGATAACAACAGGTGTTGAATTGGAAAATAGTCTTATTATTCTATGACAGCAAATCGCCGCTTAAAGGAACAGGGGTAACAGTGCCATTATTGCAAGTAAACCTTATATTTCCATTATTCAAATTATACTTTGCTCTAAATCCTTCAACACCGCCAGATTGCTTGGCAATAAGGTTGCCTTGACAGTCAGTGACTTTACTGGCTTCATAAGCTTTACCCTCTTTACAGACAAAGTCAGTGGTTCCTTTTGGTAAATTATTAGCTTGCCAAAATTGTTCAGCTTGCGTTGGTGGAGATTCCATACTTAAAAAATTTCCTCTACAGTCTGCCACTAGTCCTTCATTATCTGTTAAATATTCACCACCACCACCAATCCAATCGCGAGAATTCATACAGGCAGTGAGAGAGAGTAGGCAAACACCTGCTAGGATAGTCTTGAACATTTTCATAATGTTATTCCTGTTGATAAATATGCACTATTCCAGTATTGAATATTATTTATAACTGAGTGATTAACTCTAAAATTAGCTTAATTGTCTAGCAAAGGTGAGTCTATTATTTGACCCTGTTTATTAATATAAACCCATTCATTGTCATATTGAACATAAGCAAGAGCGCCATAAAAATATGTCGCATTATCGTACTCTAATTCAAGCGCTATCTTGCCAGTTTTATTAATAAACCCCCACTTGTTATTCAATTTGACAGCAGCAAAATCTTCTGAAAAACTTAATGCCTCGTCATACTCTAAAGGAATCACTATTTTGCCGTGTTTGTTGATAAATCCCCATTTACCATGCTGCTCAACAGCGGCTAAACCTTCTGAGAAGTCGTTTGCTTCATCATAGATAAGCGGAACTATAATAGTGCCGGCTTTATCAAGAAAACCATATTTATTATTTTTGATAACCTTCAACAACCCCTCTGAGAACTCACTGAGGTAATCATATTCTATCGGGATAATTGCATTGTCATTGTGATCGATATAGCCCCAGCGCCATTGTTCCATAATACTTGCCATACCATCCTTAAATAATGCTGCCATATCATATTGAGGCGAGACAATCATTTTGCCTGCATGATTAATAAAGCCAACTTTACCATTTTTCTTGATAGCAGCTAAACCTTCAGAAAACCTCCAAGCAGCCTCATACTGTGGTTCAATAACCACATTACCACTTCTATCAATATAGCCGTACTTATCATCTTGCTTTATCCAAGCAAGTCCTTCCGAAAAATCGCCAGCACTGTCATATCGAAAAGGTATGACGACATCTCCTGCTTTATCTACAAATCCTGTTTTATCATTGACTTCAACCATCGCCAATCCTTCTGAAAAGTCACCTGCTTGATCAAATGATAACGGTATGACTAACTTGCCCGTTTTATTAATAAAACCGTACTTATAGTCCGACGAAGAAACCCAAGCATTTCCCTCTGAGAAATGACCGATTGAACCGTATGTAGGAGCGATTATTATCTCTCCATTAGCATCAATCAATCCATGCTTATCATTGCGCAAGACTTTCGCTAAACCATCTTTTAGACAATACACATAATCATACCCAGCCACATGAGGTCTGACACAGGCGGATACTGACTGCGCAAACAAAGTACAGCTCACTACTGTCAAAACTAAAAGTAATTTATGTAGATTAATGCGAAGTTTCATCAATAATACCCAGAATTTTTTAATTCTAATTAAGCGAATTTAAGTTGATGTAAATATTAATAAAAAATGAATACTAACCTATTATTTATAGTTTTGCTTGCACCTTACTGGAATTTTGTCTACTGTAAACAAAATTATTTGCTAAAGCTCTAACTATGTGTTCAACGCCTGCTTCTAATATACCAATTGTTGTTCTATCTTCGACCAAATTGCTTTCAACAATGTTCATCAGGTTTATCTGTTTGAGCCTTGTACTGCTATTAATAAGCTTAGCCGCCTATGCTGATGATCCAGTCGCCGCTTATAAAAGTCGCGACTCTTCCGAATCTTGTTTATCTAATTGGTCTAACCGCTCAAATATAGCTGAATACAATCAAAACAACGCTCGAGGTTTTGAGCTAGTACGCCACGGTGCTGCTTATGATTTGGTCGATGATGAAGGTGCTGTTTTGTACACTAAGCTTTATGAGGTACAGCCCTATGACGATGACAGAATCGTGGCAAGACGCCAAGGCAAACATGGCGTCATAGGCCTAGATGGACAGCTTATTTTAGACTTTAACTATCATGATATTTTGCTTAGTTCTGATACTGGTGTCTATTCAGTGGAGATATTAGACGGTAATGTTGAGGGTTCTGTATTGATAGATGATAGTGGCAATTGGATATACCCTAGCGCTACTAAGAACAAAACAGCTATTGAGGCGGCTAAAGATATAAAAGTGATTTATCCTATACACGCCAATGTTGATACTGGTATTAGTTATTTCAAGGTAGAGGTTGAGAGCCATGAGCAATACACAGATACTATTAAGAACACTGGAATTGTTGATCACACGGGTCGCACTATTGTCCCTATCGAGTATTATCGTATTGATAGCGAGATTAGCTGTAGTAATAATAAGCTGACGTTTATGGGTTGGAAAAGTGGCTATCTTACTATTATGAATGAGTTGGGACAGACTATTATAGAAGAACAAGCCAATCGTTCGGTAGAGGTATTTAATAAGAATAAAAGTCTTTTTAGTCTAAAAATCTACGAACCAAAAAGTAAGCAGTTTATAGGTGGGTTTGATTACACAGGTCTAATAACTGAAAAAATAGTGAACGAGTACGGAAAAGTTATTATTGAATCTGATAGCGTTATTCAGCAGTTAGATGGAGGAAGTATTTTATATAGATTTATGGTCAATAATAAGTTTGGTTTGATTGATGATGAAGCTAATATTGTTATTGAGCCTGTTTTTGATGACATTACTAACGTGGGTAGTTTTGGCCCAGTAATAAAAGTAGAAAAATCTGGTAAGCAAGCATTGATTATCTACGATTTGGAGACCGATACACTCGTACCTTCAAGTTATTATGACTATATATCGACACTCTCAAATCACTATCCTAGTAACTTGCAGCAATTGCAGGCCAGAGTTAATGTGTCAGATTCTACTAATTCAGAGCCCTCTACCGCATCAGGTTCATTGACTAAAGAAAACAGTTTTGTTCCTAATAATATTACCAATAAATATGACTATGAATATGATGCTAACGAGCTATTTACCTTTACAAATGAGGGTAAGCAAGGTCTTATGACCGCGCATAATAACGTGCTCATTCCCAATAATTACGACAGTATTACTGCTTATAAACGTTTGCTAAAGGTGCGTCTAGGCAGTAAATATGGGTTAGTGACTACAGTTGATGAAACTGTGTTGCCCATAGTTTATGATGATATTACTGAGGATAGTCGTATCGGCCGTGATAGTAATTTATTCATGATAAAAAAAGAGGATCGTCAGGGGATACTAGATGAGTTTGGACAAGTGGTTGTACCGCTAAGCGATATGATTATTCCCAATATTTTAAATACCAGTTTAGAAGATATTTTAATCTTTGAAAAAGAGGGTTTATACGGTCTGATTGAAATGAAAAGTGGCAAGCAATTGTCACCAGCAGAATTTGAGCATATTAATGTTGAGCACTATACAGACTATATCTTGGCGCAAAAAGACGGGCGCTATGAGCTATATGATAGGTCTGGAGAGCTTGTTTATCGTGCTGACGATGACATAGTAAAAATTAGCACACTCGATACGGATATTAATCTATATGACCTAGTAGGTTTTGATCCTAGATTGTCTGTCGAAACTAAAGATAAATATATTCTTATCAAAAACCAAGACGACTTATACGGTTTGGTTGAAGAAACATCAGGACAGCTTATCTTGCCAGTAGAATACGAAGACATTCGATACTCTCCTACAGCGGACTCTTTAAAGAACCTACGTGACGGTAAAGTGACACCATTATTTTTGGCTACTAAAAATGATCAGTCGCTACTATTAAATAAACTAGGTGAAGTGCTTATAGCTAATAAAAAAGATATTTTCAATATCATGCCTTATCCATCATATATTATCACTATGGCTGAAATTAGTACTGATAAACCAGTAAAGGATGAGTCTGTTTTTAAATGGAATCCTACTGAGCTTAATTTGAGCGAAACAGGTTATAAGATGGGTATTATTGACACTGATGGTAAAGAGCTTTTATCAGCTGATTACTCTATGATTATGCCTTATTTTAATGGAGATGCTGTCTATATCTATGCTGTAAAAAATAATATTGCGTATCGATATGACGCTAACTTGCAGCTAATTGATACTAAAGATACTTCTGAATTAGAGCAGGTACTAACGTCAGCTTGGAGTGATGAATGAGAGCCATTTTTTCGATCAATAAAAGCTTATCATTACTGAGTTTAATATTAATAACTATGAGTTCGACTGCTTATGCTGAGATAGAAGAATGTTATAGCACTGAGTTTGGGCTAAATTATGCCTCTGATATGAGCCAGTACATTAATATCTCAGACATACCTCCAAATATGAATCAGGCTTTACAAGCTATCAAACTTGAAAAAAATAATGTTTATTATAGAGTGCTAGATAACTTTAATAAGGTTCTATTTGATAAGCTCTACGATATTTTGGTCTATAGCGATGGTCATATTTTGGCGAAGCGAGGTGGAAAATTTGGACTAATTGATAACAATGGTAGGCTCGTTCATGACTTTAAATATCATTCAATAGATCTATTGAATGATGGGCAGGCGATTTTATCTAAATATATCAATGGTCAATTGAGCGATGCTTTAGTCAGTGAGCAAGGCGAGTGGCTATATCCTAAGTCAAAACAGTTTGAGCCTGGGCTACGTATTATAGGTGCGTACTACGATACAGACTCCCAAAAAGGATATTTTCAGATTAGTAAGAAAGAGCAATTAGGACTGATTGATGACACTGGTGAGATTGCCATACCAGTGATTTATGATGAGATGGAGAGCTTAGATTATTGTGATAGTAGCGCATTCGTTATGAGGGTGAGGCTGGGTAATCAAGTAGGATTGATAAATCATAAGAACAAATTTGTGGTACCAATACGTGCTAAGCAAAGTATAAGCACTTTTAGTGTTGTGGGTTATGAGCCCTTTATTCTGAGTATTGAAAGTGCCAGCCAAGGTGTTGCCGATGCGCTCTATTGGAGTCCTAATACAGCAGATGTGATGAGTGAGCAGCTTATTAATCCTAAAGGTGACGTTTTGATTACCTCCGATACGCCTATAAAAAGCTTAGGCAGTCATCTGTATAAATTTTCAAATAACGGTAAAGTTGGGGTTATCAATGATTGGGCTGAGATTGTGCTTGATACTTATTATGATGATATAACTTTTGAGTATGACAGCCCACTGATCGCTCAGCGTGCTGGCAAGTTTGGCATTCTTAATACCGATCAATCTGGCGACACTCTCAAGGTGCGTCATTATTTTGACTCGATTAAGCGTATAGAAGATAAAAGCGTTATTAAGGCAACTTTTGCTACTACATATGTTACCAGTATTGAAGCAGCAGACAGTGTCGTTGTAGAAGGTGAGATGAACGCAGAAATAGACAGCTACAATTATGTCTTACCTGATGAGGTGTGGAATACTTTTGATCAGAACGACATTAAGTATTCAGTTTCAAGCTCGCTAGAGCACGACTATTATGCTAATCGCTCACCGCAAGCTTATATCGCTAGCAGTAACGATAAATATGGTGTCATTGCCAACAGTGGATTGGTTATTATCCCTTTTGAATACGAC
>NZ_JBQSVL010000112.1:0-6547 GCF_052376215.1 Psychrobacter sp. AOP7-B1-24 | reverse complement strand
ATCAGTTGTCCCTATACAGCCTTCCAAATTAGAGACTCTCTTTGCAGGCTGATATAGTCTGCCATCCTCAGAATAATGCTCTAAAATGACGGAGTCCTCTACTAGCTCTGCTGCAGAGTCTTTAGAGAAATTAAAATTTAGGCGTGATTTGCGCCAAATGTTACGAGGCGTGAGATGAGCATTATTGTCGTTATCTAAGTCGTTAAGGTGCATGATTTCAACATAATTGTAGCCATTTTTATCACCATCTAACCTATACAAGGTACTGTCAAACTCGTATGTAGGGACTTTATCGCCCTCATAAAAGTATTCGTTGTCATAAGGAATAGGCGAGTTTTCTTTTTCGACCCCATAGTTAAAGTGCCAGCATCCTGTCAGAGTCAGACTCATCATAGCAGTGACGACTGAACGACTGATTATAGAGACTAGATGACGGTTTAGAGCGTGAGCTTTCATAGAGGGAATCTAATTAAGAATTTATAGTTTAAAGTGCTATGAACTTAATAGTTCTTTAACCTTTCGTATTCTGCGGTTTTATCAGCGATGATAGCGCCATTTCTATCAAGTATATAATGCTGCTCGTCATCGGTTACTGCCTTTATTAGACCGTGATATTGACCACCATACTCAACACTTAATGATGGGTATTTTAGGGGTATAACCAGCTCTCCGCTATCGTTTAACACGCCGTAATATTCGCCCGTTGGACTATTAGGATTGGCTTTCATGACAGGGGCTAAGCCAGTAATAAAAGAGTCGATCTTATCATAATCTGTCTTAATCTCATCCCCTTGCCGATCTATTAGGTAATAAGTATCATCTTTACGAGCGGATATAAACTCTGAACCAGTAACGATATTAGTGAAACTGATATGATCGTATATTATTGGCGTGATGATCTCACCTTTTAAGTTGATAAAACCTTGCTTACCCTCTTTTAGTACCCATGCCTTACCGTCATAAAACTGAAACACTTCATCATAAATAAAATCTATCTTAGTGTGATTATCGCTATTGACAAAGCCCCATTTGCCATCCTTTTTGACATCGACCACACCTTCCTTAAAAAACCCTATAATTTGATAAATAGGAAAAACTCGCTCCCCTTTGTTATTTAAGATAGCGACGCGGGGCGGGTCATAAGTAGCCACTCTAAATTGCCAATCTTTGGTTTCTGGCTCATCAGAATAGATGTGCATGATATATTTATAAGGCATCATCGGCACTACGATATTATTATCTTTATCTATTACACCTGTTTTACCATTATTGCTAACAATTGCATAACCATTGTAAAAGTCTTCTGCATAGGAGTACTCAAAAGGAATAACGATTTCGTTTTGCAAGTTTAAATAGCCATAGCGACTGTTACCGTCAAACACACTGGCTCTGATTAGACCATCACTGAGTCCAGAAACGTATTCGTATTGATTAGGTATAATCATGCGACCCTCAATATCTATAAGCCCCCAGCTATAATCAAGGGACACGCTTGATAGACCATTTACGAATCCTTCGGCATAGTCGAACTTTAGCGGTATAACGACTTTGCCTTGATTATTAACAAAGCCGTATGTCTTATCTGAAACGTTAGCATCTTGTTGCTTAGTGACGAGCCAAAGTATATCGTCATAATCCATATCAGTTTTACTACAGTGTTCAGCAAATTCAATTCCTTCAGGTAACTCGTAGCCCTTATCTAGCTGGCATCGCAAAGTAGAAGCTAGGCTAGAAGTACTAAATAATAGTGCAATGCTCAGTAAAGCAAGTGGCTTTATAGATAAGAACATTAGGATTATTCCGTGTCGATTAAGATGAATAAGATAAATCGTATCATATTTTAATAAACATTAGTCTTATATTGTCGCTCATTGAGTAAAGTTTGCTATACTCTTTGACGTTATAAATAGTCTTAAAAGACTAAGATGTACTGCGTGCTGAAGTCATTGGTGACTTCTCTGATGAGATCATCAAGCTATATAACGAGCTACGGGTTGAGATGGCATCGTTTGGTGAGATGGGTATCGACTTTGAAGAAAAAGAGTTTTATGACATCCTGCTGTCACTGGCGCATAAGTATGACTTTACCTATCCAGAAGGCAAGCTGCTTGAACTGTCTAAAGAGGTGAAAAAGCTCATCGATGAAAAGGCTAAATATACAGACTGGAATAAGCGTGATGACATCAAAGCGGAACTACAGTTTGATTTGATGATATTGCTCGATGAATGGGGCTATCCACCTGTTGATTCAAAAGAGGTTTATAAAGAGATATTTGAGCAGGCTGAGAACTTTAAGAAGCATCGAATGGTTTAGTATGATCTGGCCTACGAATGACAATATGCTCCAAATTATCAAAAATACCAGTAAAGCTATGTGGTTCAACGATATTGAAGGCAGTTATTCCAGTAATAAAAAAGAAAGCGATATATTAAAACAAGCCCGAAACCTATTAGGTCATTATCTTTCATGAAAGTATGTCTTAAGTGTTTAGTGAGATTCTATATGTTGTAAGTTACATTATATTTATATTTGAGCAAATGATAATACGAGACGATGAACATATGACTTTTACTAAAAATAAATCAGCAACGTTAATTTTTCCTATTGTTTTATTTACTCTTGTGCTTACTAGTTGTCAGAAAACACAAGAAGAATCCAGTCAGGGAATGACGGAAGAAATGGAAGTGTATAAGCAAAATGGACTGTCTGATGAGCTAAAAGAGTTAGCCGATTAAGGTGATGCTCAAGCTCAGCATGACCTTGGACTCATGTACGTTGAAGGCGAAAGCGTTATTTATGACTATACTAAGGCGGTTGAGTGGTTTGAGAAATCTGCTAATCAAGGAAATATTGACGCTCAACATGACCTTGGACTAATGTATATCAAAGGCGTAGGCGTTAGTGAAGATCATTCCAAGGCTGCGCAGTGGATTGAAAAGTCTGCTAGCCAAGGGAATCATGATGCTCAATATATGCTTGGAATGATGTACTACCTAGGTCAAGGTGTGCCTAAGCTGCACAGTGGATTGAAAAATCTACTATACGAATCTACTAAACTAAGAGTTTGCCCAAACTGAGTTTAATCTTGGAGTAATGTACACGAATAGTGTAGGTGTGTGTCAAGATGACATTAAGGAAATAGGTTTTTTTCAAAATGCTTGTGACAAAGGTCTACAAGGTGTGATGGTTATCAACTATTAAATTAAACAATAATATGATCTATTTGTTGTCTGAAATGGGTGGTAGAGAACCCAAAAACCACCTATTGCTCCCATAAGAGACGTAATACTAAATGGAAATTGGTAAAAAATTCACTGGCATACGTGCTCTAAAATAGACTTGCTATCATGGCAATAACGCACAAATATATATCTTTAAAACAATACTTTTGAGACTCGCTATGACCCTTCTGAATACCTTGTTAGTACGTAAAACCACCCTCTTTTTGGCAACAGCAATACTTTCTGTTTCAGCGATGGCCGCTGATTTTAGCCAAACTCTAAAGCTTGCTAACCAAGGCAATGACACTGCGCAATCTAACCTTGGGTTGATGTATTACGAGGGTAATGGTGTGCGTCAGGATTATGCTAAGACAGTTGAGTGGTTTGAAAAATCGGCGAGTCAAGGATATGCTAAGGCTCAACATAACCTTGGAGCGATGTATGCCAAAGGCGAAGGCGTGCGTCAGGATTATGCCAAGGCGTTTGAGTGGTATCAAAAATCGGCGAGTCAAGGGTTTGTTGAATCTCAATATACCTTTGGATTCATGTACGAAAAGGGCTTAGGTGTGCGTCAGGATTATGCTAAGGCGGTTGAGTGGTTTGAAAGATCTGCTGACCAAGGGTTTGCTCAAGCTCAATACCAGCTTGGGTCGATGTATGGTGCAGGCGAAGGTGTTCATCAGAATTATGCCAAAGCCATTGAATGGTATACAAAAGCCGCTAACCAAGGGCTTGCTCAAGCTCAACATAACCTTGGAGCGATGTATGCCAAAGGCGAAGGCGTGCGTCAGGATTATGCAACTGCCAAAGAATGGTTTGGTAAATCTTGTGATAATGGCGATCAAGATGGATGTGATGGTTATCGAACGTTAAATTAAAGATAGAGCTTTGAGTATTAGACAATTTTTGGGACTTATTATCTACTTGATAACACGCCATAGGTTTACTATCTAAAATTCATTATCACAGCTTTTTTATGCATGACTGCGTATATGATTTCGTCTTTATATAAAACGTCTTTTAATAGATAGTATATGGTCCAATTTACTTAGAAAGCAGTATCTTAACCTTTGTTTTTCCACAGCGCTAACATTTGACTCTTTCCAAGCTGATCGATTAATGCTTGCAGTTGCGCGGTAGAGTCAGCTTTGGTTTGTGCATCCGCTTTAAATTCTGCTGTATCTCTATCTTCTCGTAGGGCATCTAAATAGTCTGCCCACTTTTGCATCATGTCGCTACGATCATCAATGTATTCAAATCGACCGTAAGCAGTTCTATTAGGATCTTTAGTCGTATGACCCAATGCCATCTCTACAAGCACAAGAGGGTATTTTAGCTGCTCTTGCAGGATAGTCTTCGCTGTCGCTCTAAAGCCATGAGCACAATGTATATTTTGATAGCCCAAATTGTGTAGTTGATTATTAGCAGTGGCGTCTGAAGTGAGATTTGAAGGCGGGTAGTAGCGTTGCATCTATGATTTGGTTTCAGTAGTATGTATCGTTAGAGATAGTCTAGCACACAGATACAACAAAGCCCCTTATATAAGGGGCTTTGGCTATTCTATAAGTAACTATAGAACTATATATTGGTACCAGTGGTCGGACTCGAACCGACACGCTTATTAGGCAACGGATTTTGAATCCGTCATGTCTACCAATTCCATCACACTGGCATGTTAGGTAATAATATCTATTATATAGGCATTATTAAATTGGGCTACAGGGTTAACTCTGTATAGGCTGCGTATTATAGCAGGCTATTTTTAGCCGTCAAGAATTATTTACTATAATTTCCGATTAAATCAAAATAATCTATATATTCTATACTTTCTTATCCAACAAAAGCACGCTCAACTGCATAGTCAGCCTGTACGCCCATACGTGGTGAGACGGTCAAACCAAAGTCATCTAAGATAGCAGAAACTTCTGAGTTAAATGGCATGCTACCGCAAATCATCACGCGGTCATCGTCTTTATTCATCGGTGGTAAGCCGATATCTTCAAAGAACTTGCCTGACTTCATAAGATCAGTGATACGACCTTGGTTTCTAAACGCTTCACGAGTCACAGTTGGATAGTAAATGAATTTTTCGCGGAACCATTCGCCAAAGATTTCATCGTTGGCCAGCTCGGTTTCGAACATATCACGATAAGCCAAATCTTTGGCATGACGTACGCCATGGACCAAAATGATTTTATCAAAACGTTCGTACACCTCAGGATCACGTGACAAAGCCAAAAATGGTGCCAACCCTGTGCCTGTTGATAGCATGTATAAATGCTTACCTGGTAATAAATCGTCTAATACCAGTGTACCCGTTGGTTTTTTGCTGACCAATAGCTCATCACCTACTTTGATGTGTTGTAGGCGTGAGGTGAGTGGGCCATCTGGTACTTTGATAGAGAAAAACTCCAATTGTTCTTCGTAGTTGGGGCTAGCAATCGAGTAAGCACGTAATAGTGGCTTGCCATCGACGACGAGACCAATCATCGCAAATTCACCATTACGAAAGCGTAGGCCGTCGTCGCGAGTGGTTTTTATGCTAAATAGAGAGTCATTCCAATGATGAACCTCTGTAACCGTTTCGGTGCGAAGTTTTGACATAAAGTCCTCGTTAAATAGTCGCTGTTTGCGTTAATAGTATTAATTGAATGTGTCATATAGCACTGCATCAAACTTTTATTATGATGACGCTTAAATGGTCAGGCAGTGTCCAAATGTCGCAGTATATTTTAATCATTATTAATGAGATAACGGACATCTTAATCTGGATGCAATTCATTCTCAATAATTATTCTCGCTCATAATAGCAAAATTTAAAATAAAAATCCGTCTAGCAATGATTATGTAGCATGATAAAATGGAATATCGTTAGTGAATAATTTTGTATTCAAGCTGTTTTATATATCGTCAGCCTTAAATAAAAGAAGTGCAACCACAGGATACGGTTTACGTTTTTCTTGCTTGCTTTGCCCATAGATAGAGGCTGCGCAAAAGGTAATCCGTATCGCTGTATTTATTTTATAGTGCAGTGACGATAGGTAAAATGTCATTATCGGCGGATGTTTTGGAGAGATTTTATGCCTGATGGATGTACTGTTTTAGAGAATCATCATCATGCGCCAATCATTGGTTACCACCGTGCGCCGCTATCACAGAAGTTTGGTGCGCCGCGTCAGCCCAATTTGGTAGCGCTGACGAGTGTGATTGAGATGCTAGCGCCTTATGATACGCCAGCAGCATTTGTGGGGTTAGAGGCTTTTAGCCATGTCTGGGTCAGTTGGCAGTTTCATCACAATTATGTAAAAAATAATATAAAAAAAGA
>NZ_JBQSVL010000111.1:0-6607 GCF_052376215.1 Psychrobacter sp. AOP7-B1-24 | reverse complement strand
CACAATATCTGTCACATCTAAAATAGGACAAGATTTTGGGTTTCTTTGTGCAAACAATAAAAAATCATAGGCCAATTTCTTGGGTACTATGACTAGATTTGCTTGTATGTGACCTTTGCACATGCCAGAAGTCGGCTTGTTGATTTCGTTCTGACCGATTAGTGCTCTGACCTCTTTCGGTGTCATATCTGCTAAATCCAGCATTGTTTCAGCCTCTTACGTTTTATTACTTTTGGCAGATAAAAATTTATGATCCATACGTTGTAACCATGAAATCCTTATTTAACTTAACAGAAGATTTTTATATAGGACTTACGCAACAATCAGTCTAGGCGAGCGTAACTGCTCGCAGAGATAGTCATCCAGCAAGCCATGTTTTAACTGATATACCGTTTTCTTTGTCTGCCTAGCAATACGGGTCAAACTTATCCAAACTAATATAGAACAGCAAATATGATTGCGCTGAATACGTGCTTTTCGACACTGATTAGACTCTATACCTGTTAATTGCTTAATCTCACGATGAAACTGCTCAATTTTCCAGCGTATGGCGCACACCTGTTGTACGTCATCACGATTTGTTTGAGTGGTATCGTTGGTTACGACCCAATCCGTGCGGTGAGTACTCACCACAACCCGAAACAGTTGCACTTTATAGTCTTTAGGAAATTTATTGATCTTAATTAATTTGCCATTATCTTGTTCGGCCTCAGTCCATTGTAAAGCACTGACTGAGGTATAAGCGCGTTGCCCCTTAGAATCATCAACCAAACGGTTGCTCTTAAGCGGACAGTAAAAGATTTTACCTAAACCATCAATGGTCAGCATGATATCTTTAGTGGCATACCAGCTGTCCATAAGCACCGTTTTAAATACCAATTGCTTGTACTCGATCGTGTGTCGTAACATATCTTCTAAATGATCAAGCTTGGTTTTACCATCGATGGCTTTGTCGTAAATACGGTAGTCAATAACCCAATACTGCTGGGTATGCGGGTTAACGTAGATGCAGTTTACAAGACCAATGCCTTTAATTAATCGTTTAGCATTGCCACTATATTGGCGGTTGACCAGTTCTATCTTATGATTGTGATCTTTGTCTAATACCGTATCATCAAAGAGCAAGTAACCCTCAGCATCGGCGACAATGTCTTGTTTAACTTGTTCCCATACTAGACGAGGTTTGAGCTTGTCACCTTTAATATAACGGTTGATACGGTCATGACTGATGTTCTCAGGATGATGATCAGCATAGTTGGTGATGGTGTAGTTTATTTGGCTCACCATGAGATACTGGCAATAATCTAGTCGGGTTACTTTAGGCTTCTTCATGACTATTATGGTACTACGCTATGCTTTAGGTTGGCAATATATCTCTGGTTTTGCGTAAGTCCTATTATAATAACAAGACAGATTTTTCTCGATATAGCGTGTGATGGCAAGCTATTCTTTTCACATCAATAATATGTATTTATATGAATATAATAATACGGCCATAACGTGAATCCAAACTCAAAACCGCATTTAAAGTTGCCATAAAGGCAACTTATTGTTCGCTAAAAAATGGCCAAACCTGTTGGAAATACAGTGGTTTTAAACTTATAATTGATTATTTTTTCGGCCTAGAAGGATTTATAAATGCAATTTTTAGGGAAGATTAGCCAACAGTTAAGTCGGTTTACTGCATTGGTCATTGTGTTGGCAGCAGCAGTGACATTTATAGAACCCGCGACTTTTTCTTGGGTAACAGGTGATACCCAAGTTATTGTACTAGGCGTTATCATGCTTGCGATGGGCATGACGCTTGGCAAAGAAGATTACAAAATATTGGCCAAACGCCCATTAGATATCTTTATTGGTTCTATCATCCAATATACCATTATGCCGATATTGGCAATTGGCGTGGCTCGTCTATTTGACCTCTCACCTGGCTTAACATTAGGACTGGTATTGGTCGGCACTTGTCCAGGCGGTGTCTCTTCAAATATCATGAGCTACCTGGCTAAAGGCGATGTGGCTTTTTCAGTGGGTATGACCACTGTATCAACCATCATTGCACCTTTAGTGACGCCCCTTTGGTTAAATTATTTAGTGGGTCAATCAGTCGAAATGGATGGTTGGGGCATGTTCCGCTTCATGCTACTGGTAACCCTACTACCTGTTGCTATCGGCTCCATACTAAATATTTTATTTCACAACAAGCATTGGTTTAAAGATGTGCGTGCCGTTATGCCAGGCGTTGCTGTATTGGCTTTTGCCGCGATCGTTGGTGGCGTTGCAGCTGTATTTGGCAGTCAGTTTTTACAATCAGGACTGGTCGTCATTTTGGCCATTGCAGTACACAATGCCGTCGGTTACGTATTGGGCTACTACTCAGGTGCATTATTCGGTATGAATAAGCCCAAAAAACGCACCATATCTATTGAGGTCGGTGTACAAAATGCAGGGCTGGCAACTGGCTTGAGTACCAAGTTTTTCCCAGGTAATGCCGAATCTGCCATCGCGGCAGCCGTCGCTTGTATCTGGCATTCTGTCTCTGGCTCTGTATTGGCAAACCTCTTTGCTTGGTGGGATAAGCGCAAACAAGCAAAATCATCTGCTGTTATTGATAATGATGAAACAGTCGCACTGATTAAAACTGGTGAAAAGGGTTGATACTGAGACTGATGCTTGTTAAATAGCAGTCAAAGAATGATGTTAGATTATGTTGATAACCTAACATCATTAATCCAAACATTTTATAAGTAGGGCTTCTAAAGTAGTGCCTCTAAAAAGAGTAACGCTGTAGCGGTTTAGTTATTCACTGAATGTATCAACTTATTAATACACACACTCCTGCACGACAGCAAGCCACAGATTGCTTGCAAAACCAATAAACAAACAGCCTACTAGTGTCGTACTCACAACGATACCCATTGGGTATC
Organism: Psychrobacter sp. AOP7-B1-24; assembly: GCF_052376215.1. NCBI lineage: Bacteria > Pseudomonadati > Pseudomonadota > Gammaproteobacteria > Moraxellales > Moraxellaceae > Psychrobacter > Psychrobacter sp. AOP7-B1-24. The sequence goes on along the minus strand of NZ_JBQSVL010000111.1, from coordinate 3,683 downwards.
TTTTAAATTTACTGGACAGTCTTTGGCCTGCCAACACCATCACATTCTCGTAGCTCAAGCTGATCATTTGTAAAATGATAGCCAGTATCAAAAATGACATTAAAGGATACGCATAGCTTGGCTCTACGAGATGTACAAAGAACGATAGAAAAAATGAAATGCCTTTTGGACTGGTCAGACTCAATATCAATTTTGGGTAAAAAACACTATGTCGTATTCCAAATAGATGTCAATAGGATATTTAATTGTTACGGTTTGATAGGTTTGCGGAGGTTCATTATTGTGTTAAGTTATTTAAGCGCTCAGTATCACAGTCAACGGCGACCATAATCAAAGCCCCCTAAAACGCATACAAGGCAGCCGAGTGTAGATAGATGTGATACTTCAAGTGAGGATAACACCGTGGTGAATTGAAAGTGACTTCACAGTGATTTAACAGCAACTTAGCAATAACTGAGGAGCTCACTGGCTATATCATTAAGATCAACAACCAGTAGCACCAATGACAATGGATTTATAAAGCACACTTACCAACTTAAGGAAAAGGTCAATTATGACGCTAGATAACAATGTATTACGTGAACGTATTAGCTTGTTGGGCTCATTTTTAGGTGACGCCATTTCGCGCGAATCAGGCGAGCAAACCGTGCAAACTATCGAAACACTGCGTAAAGGCTTTATTAGACAACGCCGTGAGCCTAATGAAGCAAACAAACAACAGCTCATCGACTTTATTGCTTCTTTGGACAATCAAGCCTTAAAGAACGTCATACGTGGCTTTTCTATCTATTTTTTCCTTGCTAATCTAAGCGAAGAGAACTATTTACGTGAACAACGCCAAGCCCAACGTCTCCAATCAGAGCACAGCTGGGAAGGCTCGTTTCGCCGTACGCTACTTGAGTGTCGTGAGCGCAATATTGAACCTGCGCAAATGCAAGAGCTGATTGATCAGTTAAAATTCATGCCTGTGTTTACCGCGCATCCTACCGAAGCGCGTCGCCGTACGACGATGAACATACTACAAAGCCTTTTTACTCATAGTGATGCACTAAACAATCTAGACAAAAACAGCTTTGCCTATGAGCAAGCAAAAGAGCAAACCGCTCAAACCATTGATTTGCTGTGGTCATCTGATGAAGTACGTACCCGCAAACCTCTGGTCTATGATGAAATCAATAACGGACTGCATTATTTTAATGCCAGTTTATTTAGTGCCATTCCTAAGGTTTATCGTAATATTAAAAAAGCCATTACCGATATCTATCCAGAACTGACCGACTATCCGTTGCCAGCATTCATCAGCTTCGGCTCTTGGATCGGTGGTGATAGAGATGGCAACCCATTTGTGACTTTTGAAACCACAGAACGTGCCGTATTGATGCATGCTGATACCGTACTGCGTCACTATCAAGTATTGATCAAAAAGCTGCGTCGCCAGCTGATCCACAGTGATACGATTGTGACCATCCAACCTGAGGTCTATGCCAAAATTGAGAGCTATGGCGAACTCGATAAGCGAGTCTTTGATTACAATCCCGACGATTACAGTAATGAGCCTTATCGTCGATTGCTCTCTATCATTCTGACTAAAGTCAAAGCCACTCATCGCCGCATCCAAAGCCAAGGCACAGATATCGAGGCCGAAAAAGACGCGTACCGCAATCCACAAGAATTACTAGAAGACCTGCGCATTATTCGTCAAAGCGCAAACACGCACGATACCGCGCATGCAGAAGGCTTATTGCTTGATGTGATTCGTTTGGTCAAAACTTGCGGCTTTCATTTGGCGGCACTCGATATCCGTCAAGAGTCGTTTTACCATAGCGAAGTGATTGCCGATATCTTTGCCAGTGCTTCTAACCTGCCTGATTATCAAACGCTCAATGAGCTAGAACGCCAAGAGTGGCTCACACGCTTGCTCGAAAAGCCCGGCACACCGCTTATCTATACCGACAATCTGGGTGACAAAACACGCGAACAGTTAGCGCTGATGAACTCTGTGGCGACATTACGTAAATTGGTCGGACCAGACACCTTTGGTAGTTATGTCATCTCAATGACCAATAATGCCAGTCAACTGCTAGAAGTCTTGCTATTAATGCGCTTTGCAGGCTTGTGTACCGTTGACGCTGATGGTCAACTGTCTGCTGACCTACCCGTCGCACCCTTGTTTGAAACCATCGAAGATCTTAAAAACATCGACCAAATACTACCTGCCGTGTTAGACAATCCACTGTACCGTGGACTGCTACAGAACACCGATAACACGCAAGAGATCATGCTAGGTTACTCAGACTCATCGAAAGATGGCGGCATCATCACCTCGGCATGGCAGCTTTATAGCGCACAGCAAACTATTAACGATATTGCCGAAAAATATGGCATCAAAACACGACTGTTCCATGGTCGCGGTGGTTCTGTGAGCCGTGGTGGTGGCTCAACGCACAAAGCAATTGCTGCCCAACCTGCGGGCACCCTGCACGGTCAAGTTAAAGTGACCGAACAAGGTGAAGTGTTATATGCCAAGTACGCCAATACCGACACCGCTGTGTTCGAGCTCACCATGGGTATCACAGGTACACTCAAAGCCTGCTCGTCAAGGTTTGTGGTGCAGCCTACTGAGTTACCAGATTATGAGGCACTGTTTGCACGCTTAGCAGATGCGGGTGAGCAACGTTATCGTGAGCTGACCGATCACACCGAAGGGTTTTATAAATTCTATTCCGAGGTCACGCCAGTACAAGAAATTTCTTTATTGAATATTGGCTCACGTCCTGCCCATCGCAAAAAAGGCCTACCAAGTAAGACCACGTTGCGAGCGATTCCTTGGGTGTTTGGTTGGTCATTAGCACGCTTTACCCTACCTGCTTGGTATGGTGTCGGTAGTGCGCTAGATAGCGTCAAAAAAGACGAAGCGTTGATGAAAGAAATGAGTACTAAATGGCCGTTCTTTAGTGTGTTTATGAGTAATATTGAGATGGCCTTTACCAAAGCCAATATGAATATTGCCGAGGCCTACAGCCAGTTGTGTGATGATGAGCCGCTGCGCAAACAGATTATGACAGCGGTCACGGACGAATACGCACTGACCAACTCAGGTCTAAACTCGCTGCTTGAGCAAGACTCTTTATTGTCTAGCCAAGAAAACTTAGCGGCATCCCTTCAGTGGCGAGATGCTTATCTAGACCCGATTAACTATATACAGATTGAGCTGTTAAAACGTGCCAGACAACAGGGCACCCCTAACCATACGGAACATGGCGACCTTAATGTAGAAGATCCATTGATCCGTAGTATCAATGCGCTGGCAGCGGGCTTACGCAATACAGGTTAAGAGCATCTGTAGGACAAATAAAACATTTATACCAATTGAGGTTCCGTGAGCGGAGCCTCATTTTTTTCACCAGATTTTAATAAACGTCAAAATAAATAGCCCATTCGAGTGAATTGAAGACACGCGCCAGTAATACTAGGAATAAGCATATCAACCAAGATATTCGATATCGTACTGACACTAAACGGAATTATCGAGCCATCTTATTTAAACCAACTGACAAGACACCATATTCCATTGGCCGTCCATATTCGCTTGTACCAAGGCATCATGTAGTGCATCGGACACAAATACATAACTCATCAACAAGGGGTCGTGCCATAGATCTAGCTCGCAGTTTAGTGCTGAC
>NZ_JBQSVL010000110.1:0-6647 GCF_052376215.1 Psychrobacter sp. AOP7-B1-24 | reverse complement strand
CCAGGAGCTTAGCATTATGCTGCTTTTCCTCTAGAGAGCCTGTTCTCATAGCTAGAGTGCAGTTCTAACAGAACGTAGAGACTAGAGTGTAGACTCTCTAAAATAGGTATTTTAGCCATATTTCACTCAGTTACTTAATTTCACTCAGTTACTTATTTTTTAGTTTTGCAATAATTATTTGATAAGGAAGCCACTATGACAGCGGCGCAATTTACTAATGTAACAGTCAATGCCCAAGCAACGGTATCTTATGATGGTCGTTGTTCTAGCCACACTATTATGTTTGAAGATGGTCGACATAAGACATTGGGCGTTATTTTGCCTTGTGACAATTTGGTCGAGCACTATCACTTTAGCACTAATACCTCCGAGCGTATCGAAATCACTAGCGGTGAATGCGAAGTCAAAACCAATGGTGAAGAAGATTTCAGTTATTATCGTGCAGGTCAATCATTTGTAGTTGAGGGTAATAGTGGTTTTAATCTACGAACAGAAGAAATTGTGCAATATGTTTGTCACTTAGAAGGCTAATTTGGTTGGTAGGACAGCCATTTACAATTATAGTTTAGTGGCTGACTGTATCAAGCGCTTATCATTCAAGAGAAATAAACAATACTATATTGTTTATTTCTTTTTTAATTGTCACACCTATTTAGTTACAGTGACTTGCTACAATCACATCGCGATTCTTTTTCTGTTTTATCGCATTAGCCGTTAACCATTTTATAAACAATCACTTCATATATTAGTAGGCCTATTATGGCAAAACCCATTTATTTCTATGGTATTCATGCAATTGATGCTTTACTTGAACATCGTCCTCTTGATGGGCTTAGCTTGTTTGTACAGCAAGGCCGTGAGACTGACAGTCATGTACAAGCGATAATGGCACAGGCAAGCGCCAATGGCATCAGCATCCAACCGACACAAAAAGACAAGCTCACGCAATTATGTGGCAGTCCACAGCATCAAGGTGTGGTACTGAATGCTCGTCCACTAGGCTTCGCTAATGAAGGGTTACTTGATACAATTGCTGGACGCGATCAATGTCTCTTATTAATTTTAGATCAAATCACTGATGCACATAATTTTGGTGCTTGCCTGCGTACTGCAGTGGCAATGGGTGTGGATGCAGTAGTCTGCCCAAAACATCATGCTGCTAGCTTGACACCAACTGTGGCCAAAGTATCAGTAGGTGCTGCTGAGATGATGCCTATTATTAGTGTCACCAATCTGGCACGCACGCTGTCACAAATCAAAAGTGCAGGTGTGTTCGTGTTTGGCACTGCTTTAAATGCAGATGCGAAACCGATACATGCTGCGGATTTAACTGGTAAGACGGCAGTTATTATGGGTTCAGAAGGAGAGGGGATGCGCCGCCTGACAATGGAGAGCTGTGATGAGCTGGTTTATATTCCAATGTCTGGCAACGAGCATGGCAACTTACAAAGCCTAAATGTGAGTGTTGCTACTGGCATGGCGTTATATGAAGTCAATCGGCAGCGAACTTTAGCTGCTGGGCAAGTATAAGATATTCTTGATGTAAGGGCTCTAGTTGTGAATATAGAGCTGCGAGATCACTTTCGTTTAGTACCACATCATCAGCATGACGATTGCGTGCTTCGCGGCTCAGCTGATTGCTCATAATGGCTTTAATCTTGAGTGTGCTTTGATTATCACGCTGACTGGCACGCGCAAGCTGCGTGTCTTCAGTTGCATCCATGACAAGAACACGTTGACATAAATTAGCGAGTCCTGCTTCTGCTGCTTCGATGAGCAGTGGTGCGGATAATATTACGTAGGGTGAGGTACTTGCTGCTAACTGTGCTTTTGCTGCCTCACGTATTGCTGGATGAGTGATGGCCTCTAACTCTATTAGTGCCTCCGGATAGGTGAAAACGTGTGTTCTTACCGCTGTGCGATCCATAGAACCATCGCTATTTAATATCCAATCACCAAATTTTTTCTGAATTTTTCGCAAAGTTGAACTACCTTTAGCGACAACCTCATGAGCAATCACATCGGCATCAATCACATCTATTCCTTGCTCAGCGAACCAAGCACTAGCTGCAGATTTACCACTACCGATACCACCTGTCAAACCAATTACTAAGGCCTTTCTGTTAGTTTTTTGGCTTTGTGATGGGTGTGAGTAAGATGAAGAGGCAATCGTATGTGTGGACATAATAATGACTTATTTGGTTAATATAATAAAGGTGGTTATAAATTGAAAAATACAGTTTTCAAGTTTGCTACAGAAGGCTGGCGGTTTATAGCAATACAATAACTTAGTTAAGAGTACATAGTTAAGGATACATGCCGAGGTACCAACTGACGATTTCTGAGCCATACAACAAAGCAATGATACCCGCAATCGCGATGTAAGGACCAAAGGCGAAAGGCTTGCTCTCACCCTGTTGTCTCATTAAGATAATCCCAACCACTGATCCTAGCAATGATGACAATAAAATAATCAACGGTAACATCATAGGGCCAAGCCAAGCACCTAATACTGCTAACAGCTTAAAGTCTCCTTGTCCCATACCGTGTTTCTTAGTAATAAGATAAAACACTTTCACCACGATCCATAATGATAAAAATCCAAGTAGTAATCCCCAAATTGACTGAGTTGGTGAGACAAACCAGCCTTGCGAATTCACTGCTAAACCCAAACCTGCTAGTGGAAACGTTAGACGGTCGGGTAGTAACTGAGTATCAAAATCAATGCCTGTTAACGCAATAAGCGTCCAGACTAAAATCAACGCTGACAATCCAGCGGCACTAACTCCAAATTGATAAATCACCAGTACGGATAATAATGCAGTGACCAGTTCAACGATAGGATAACGTAGGCCAATAGCTGCTTTGCAGTTTGAGCAACGTCCACGTAATACTAACCAACTTATTAGAGGTATGTTTTCATACCACTTTATTTTATGAGCACAATGAGGACAACGTGAGGCAGGTCGACTCAAAGTAATAGGCTGGTCAGCAGCGACAATCGTGGTTAAAGGCTGAATATGTTCTTGCGGCATGTCTACTTGTTCAGACATAAACTGGCTACATTCTTGCCGCCAACTATAGATCATCATGAGTGGTGTACGGTGAATCACCACATTTAAAAAGCTGCCAACACAAAGACCTAATAGCCCAAATACGACCAAAGCCATAGTCGTATTGTCTTGCAGTAACTGTATAAATTGCATGAAATAGCAGTCCTTGAATTTGCTTTTAACCTACCACAGCGCCCATTTGGAAAATTGGTAAGTACATGGCAATGACTAAACCACCAATTAGTACTCCTAATACTGACATGATTAAAGGCTCCATTAAGCTGGTCAGTCCATCTACAGCATTATCCACTTCGTTTTCATAGTAAACAGCCACTTTGTCCAGCATATCTTCTAAGCTACCAGACTCTTCACCGATACCGACCATTTGAATGGCTAGACTTGGGAAAAGGTTGGTTGAACGTATGGAGAATTGTAATTGCTGACCAGTGGAGACATCATTTTTAATTTGTTGAGTGGCATTATAAAACACAACGTTGTTGGTCGCGCCGGCAGTAGAGTCAAGAGCATCGATAAGTGGTACACCAGCGGCAAAGGTCGTCGATAACGTACGAGCAAAACGTGCGATAATTGCTTGATAAGCAATGTTGCCAAATATTGGTGCTTTCAATGTGGCACGGTCCAAAAAATCTCTAAACTTTTTAGATCGTTTTTTAGCTTCTGAGAAACCAATGATGGCACCGCCAATAAGAATGATAAGTATAAACCACCATTCCTGCATCCATTCTGACATACCTACCACCATTTGGGTAAAGGCTGGCAATTCTGCACCAAAAGACTCAAATAATCCGGAAAATACAGGTACAACTTTAACCAGAAGAATAATAGTAACAATAATAGCGACTACAATTACCGCAATCGGGTACTTCATGGCTTTTTTGATTTTAGCCTTTAACAGCTCACTTTTTTCTTTGTAAGTTGCCACCCTTTCAAGCATGGTTTCAAGAGAACCTGATTGCTCACCAGAGTCAACAAGGGAGCAAAAAAGATCATCGAAATAGCGTGGATGGTTGCGTAAGGCAGAGGCAAAGGTGCCACCCGCTTCGATGTCCGATTTTATTTGTAAGACCAAATCTTTCATACTAGGATTGTCAAGTGAGTCGGCCACAATCTCAAAAGACTGTGTCAGCGGTACACCTGCTTTCATCATCGTTGCTAGCTGCCGAGCAAAAATAGCAATATCGATGGGTTTAATAGGTTTTTTGAAGGTGTAGAGGGGCTTGGGCTTTTTCTTAATGCCTTTGACAGAAATACCTTGTTTACGCAAAGTCGCCTTTGCGAGCTCTAAACTGCGACTGGTGGTTTCTCCTTTTACTTTTTGTCCGCGTCGGTTTACCCCGTCGTAGACAAAGTCTAACAGCATGTCGGTCTTCGCTTTTGCCATGTTACTACCCTCAAATATTGTCTAATATAGATCTTGCAAAGATGTATAACGATGCCTGACTCACTACTGCAAAGCGGCATACTTTATTTTAACGTAAAAAGCCAGTATATATCTGTTTTATATTTAAGTATATCTAGTACGAAATATTGCTGGTTTATAAAAATGTCAGCACTTAATGAACAGCTGTTATAAATAATGGTGTTATTTCTCTTCTAAAAATAGTTACTCGGAGGTCACACGCATCATCTCCTGAATACTAGTGACGCCTTGCAACACCTTTAAAATACCAGAGCGGCGTAAGTCTCGGAAGCCATTTTTGATGGCTGCATCTTTGATATCTATCGCATTGCCATCTTCCATAATAATTCGTGAAATATCTGGACTTACTTTCATTACTTCATAGACACCCACACGACCTTTATAACCTTCTCGGCATTCATTACAACCTACGGGCTCATAAATAACGTTGTCTGGATCATCTAAGTCGACTTCAGTAAAACCAAGTTCAAGTAGGCTTTGTCGAGGAATATTAATAGGTTTTTTACAATTTTTACACAAACGACGTGCCAAACGTTGGGCGATGACTAAATTGACTGAGGTTGCGATGTTAAAAGAAGCCACACCCATATTACGTAGACGTGTCAGCGTTTCAGGGGCTGAATTGGTGTGTAAGGTTGAGAGTACCATATGGCCTGTTTGTGCTGCCTTAATCGCAATTTCAGCGGTTTCAAGATCTCGAATCTCACCAACCATCACAATATCAGGATCTTGACGTAAAAAAGATTTGAGGGCGTTGGCAAAGGTGAGACCTACTTTGGAGTTAACATTGACCTGATTGATGCCTTCTAAGTTAATTTCGACCGGATCTTCAGCGGTTGAAATATTGGTCTCTCCAGTATTTAAAATATTAATACCTGTATAGAGTGATACTGTTTTACCAGAGCCGGTCGGACCAGTAATCAGTAACATTCCTTGAGGTTTATGCAGCGCTTCCAAGAACATTTCTTTTTGATCCGGTTCATACCCCAAAGCTTCAATGCCAAGCATGGCTGATGAAGGATCCAAAATACGTAAGACGATTTTTTCGCCAAATAAGGTCGGTAATGAGTTTACCCGAAAATCAATCGCTTTGTTCTTAGAAAGTTTAAGCTTGATACGTCCATCCTGTGGTATACGGCGTTCTGAAATATCCATTTGTGACATAACTTTTAAGCGGGCGGCAATTTTCCCCGCTAGTTGTACTGGAGGACTGGCCATTTTTTGCATCACACCATCGACACGAAAACGAACACGATACGTTTTTTCATATGGTTCAAAATGTAAGTCAGAAGCACCCATGCGGATAGCATCAACCAACATTTTATTAACAAACTTTACAACGGGGGCTTCGTCAACGTTATCGGTTAGCTTGGTTTCACCATCACTACCTTCATCTTCTTCGTCCTCTTCAAACCCAACGTTTAAGTCGCCATCTGAGAAGCTGTCAAAATCTTGCATCGCATCGGCATAAAGGCTTTCAATACGCTTTTTTAGTTTATCTTCTTCGACGACGATGGTTTCAATAGATAGACGAGAATTGAAGGCAATGGCATCAATCGCATCGACACGAGTGGGGTCGCTGAGTGCAACAAATAAACGTTGCCCTCGTTTAAATAATGGTAAGGCATTAAATTTACGAACAATTTTTTCATCTACCAAGTCTTTTGGAACGACATCAGTATTTAAAACATCAAGATCAAAGAGAGGATCGCCAAAAGCTTGTGACAGCATCTTAGCAAGATGATAGGCATCAGCCAATTTATTATCTACTAGGTAAGGTACTAAGCCTATTTGCTGCTGCTGTGACTCAGTCTGCGCGACTTTCATATTCGCTTCGCTAACGATACCATCACTGATGAGCTGATGGGCTAAACCGCCATATTTGTTAGATGTGATAGACATTACGACCTCTCCTTAATACTAAGTATGCTTTATATTTTTGAAAACTATATACTATTTATAGTCTTTAATAGACATATTTTATCAATCATCGATAGTCTTTGTGTTGTTACTAATGAAGGTATAGTCAGAGCACTGCGACAGCGATACTCATCCCTAAACGTACTATTTGTAAAATTGAATTACGGACAATGTTTTAGGTGAAGGCCTTATTATAGAGCTTTAGTTTAGAACATGTTGAACATTTGACCAGT
>NZ_JBQSVL010000109.1:0-6693 GCF_052376215.1 Psychrobacter sp. AOP7-B1-24 | reverse complement strand
CACGCGATATGATAAGCTCAAAGATAGCTATGCAGCGGCGGTAATGCTCGCTTGTGTCTTTATCTGGTTGCCCCTGATTTGAATTCTATACACACCCTAGTAATATTACTAAATAATATTAATTTCATAACTGAACTTGTCTGCCAATCCATATGATTCTCTATACTCGATAGGATTGCCCTCCAAGTCCTTGGCTATACGATTTACTTTAACTAAATTTTCTTGTTTGGTATTCTCTAGATAAGGATCGATGCAATCAGCTATAAAAAATAGCGTCTCTACGGCAGACGATACAAACTGACCGCACTTTGTATAATAAAATGGATAAAGGAGATTCTCAAAATCGTCTGGCTCTAAGGTTGTAAAATCTTCGTAACGGCTTTTGGGTAACCAAATTCTTTCACTTAACAGTATTTTTCCTTCAATAATACGCACACGCTCTATATAAATGAGCGCTTTGTTTTTACTTATATTCAGTTTTTTATTAATATCTTCAAGACCATTCTCTATTACCATCACCTTTTTGACTACACCTATAGGTGTTGCATAGCAAGCGTCTTTATCACGAAATTTAAAAAACCTTAATAATGAACTCTCAAAGTTTGGTCGCTTTAAGAAAGTTCCTCTGCCTTGATATTTAGTTAATACACCGTCATCGACCAATTTTTCAACCGCTTTTCGAACGGTTCCCACTGATACCTGATATTTATTTGCAAGCTCTTGCTCGGTTGGTAAAGGTACTTTTTCATCCCACTTACTTTCTGTCAGTAACGTTAAGATATGCCATCGTACTTGCTCATATCTTGGCAGCTTAAAACTTTCTAAATTTTTTAACATTTTTTCACCATTATAGAAAGGGTCTGATTAACGTGCATCCACGTTGTCAAATATTACTATTCTTAAAAAGCATACTGTTAACGATAAACTTGTTTGACGTCTTAAGTGCCCTTAATATGTATCAAATGAATATTAAAGAATGACCGCATCAACCTCACTTGCAATATCACATATACATCTGCACTTGGTTTCCTTGACGCTCTTTTGAACCGAATCAACTATATTATTAAAAATATATGATTATTAAAAATTTATGAACAACCTTATCTAATTAATGTGACCTTTTTTGCTATCATTCTATTCAATCAGATGCACTTGCTTATATAGGAATCTAGTCTAAGAAGTGTCTTAAATCTCAGTATTAAACGTTAAACGATCTAAAAATGGCTATATTTTTTTATAGAATTCATACAGTTAAGATCATCAAAGGACAGTCATGACTTTTTATGTTTTAGCCGCTATCGTAATATGTATCATATTGGGATATACCACCAAAATCAACATTGGTTTATTTGCTATTGCCTTTTCATATCTTATCGGCTGTTTTGGTCTGGGTCTTAAAACTCATGAGATTATCGAGCTATGGCCTCTTAAAATCTTCTTTGTTATTTTTGCCGTAACTCTTTTTTATAACTTTCCTCTAGCGAACGGTGCTTTAGAAAAATTATCGAATCATTTAATCTATAGGTGTCGTCACTTTCCTGAATTATTGCCTTTGGTTATTTTCTTTGTCGCCACGATTATTTCTGGTTTAGGGGCCGGTTATTACACCGTTTTAGCCACAATGGCACCTATGATCCTGCTGTTATCCAAACGTACTAACTTAAATCTGGTTATTGCTACTTTATCTGTGAACTATGGCGCATTAGCTGGTGCTAATTTTGTCACCTCACAGAGCGGTGTTATCTTCAGAGAGCTGATGCGCGGAGCAGGTGTCGCAAATGATAATACCTTTGCTTATGTTTTAGGTGTGTTCGCGGTTACCTTTTTAATGCCAGTGATCGTCTTGGGTGCTTATAGTTTATTCAATGCCAAAAACAGTAAAGTCACGATTCAAGCAATAGTGCCAGAGCCTTTCGATAGCAAGCAAAAACAATCTATTATGCTGATTTTTATAATGATGGCTATTGTGCTTATCATACCTATTTCAAACTTACTCATGCCTAATATAGAGGCGATTCAGTTTTTGAATGCTCGAGTTGATATTGGTTTTATCGCCATTTTTTTCGCCTTAATTAGCTTATTGTTAAAACTGGGAGACGAAAAAAAGGTCATCGCGTTAATACCTTGGAACACACTCATTATGATTTGTGGCGTCGGTATGTTGATTGGCCTTGGCGTTGAGATAGGCGTTATTTATGAGCTAACAGAATGGCTAAGTACCAATGTTCCTATCTGGATGATACCGACTTTAATCTTTGTTATCAGTGCCATCATGTCTCTCTTTGCTAGTACGCTCGGCGTCGTTGCCCCCACTTTATTCCCTATGGTGCTACCCCTAGCCGTCAATTCAGGACTAAGCCCTTTATTACTATTTACCTGCATTGTCGTGGGCGCACAAAGTTCATCACTTTCTCCTTTCTCATCAGGAGGCAGTCTAATGTTAGGCGCATCTCAAGTTGTTATAAAGAAAGACAAGCTGTTCGATGCACTATTATTCAAGGCAGTGCCTTTAGATATTGGTATTGGTATACTGTCACTCTTATTTATCCAGCTGATGTTTTAGCCCATTGAGATGACTGTCGAATGAGTTGAAGACACGCCCTAGTGTGTGTTCTTATGTTGAGAGCAGAAACAAGCCTTAAGACGCTCCTCGCCTGAAGATTGCTTTGACACACCTCTCTATTTATTGAGACATAAGTAGAACGTCTTGAATATCTACTGGGCTACCCTTTATAGCCCTTAATCTCATTTCATTCACCTAGTCAGATTCTTTGTTTATCCGCGACAACGTGCTTTAGCATTCTTCTAACGCATCGTTTGTGGGTGTTGATACTCGTGAACCGTCATATTCATTATTCGTCACAGTCATGTATCCAAAAGATTTTATTGTCTTCTTTTCCTTGATATTAAAGCGATAAATAATTTTCCATCAACTGTTACAATAGTAACCTAAAATAAAATTCATATATACATACATATGTATCTTGTTATTTCTATAATATTCTGTTACTTTTACGAAACGTAAAAATATACTTTTATAAAGTTGATTGGCTATCGTCAAGGTAGTCCAAACTTCATTTGAAATAAATCTATCTCTTTTATCAAAACTCTATTGAGTTCTTTAATCAAAAATACACACAAGGAGTGTCGTGTGAACAAACTATCCTATTTGGCTCTTGGCCTTTCTGTACTTACCCTTACCGCATGCAATAAAACTGATACTGCAGCATCTGATGCTAGTTACGACGCCCCTTCACGTCCAGAGTGTATTGCTCCTGCAAAACCAGGCGGCGGCTTTGACTTAACTTGCAAACTTGCTCAAGCCGGCCTAAAAGATACCGCTATATTAGAAGAGCCGATGCGTGTCACATATATGCCAGGTGGCGTCGGTGCTGTGGCTTATAACAAAATCGTTGCCAATGATCGTGCTAATAACGATGCAATCATTGCTTTCTCTACCGGCTCTATTCTCAATTTATCGCAAGGGAAATTTGGGAAGTTCACTGAAAAAGATGTGAAATGGCTTGCAGCTGTTGGTACCGATTATGGCGCTATCGCCGTAAATGCAGAGTCTCCTATTGAGAATTTAGAAGACTTAGTCACTGAGCTAAAGTCAAATCCAAAAGCAATTAGTTTTGGCGCTGGTGGTAGTGTTGGTGGTCAAGACTGGATGCAGACGGCTATTTTAGCCAAAGCCGCTGGCGTCAATCCTAGTGACATGACTTATGTTGCGATGGAAGGCGGCGGCGAAGCAATCACAGCTGTGATGGGTGACCATATCACTGTCGTAAGTGCTGGTATTGCTGAGATCATGCCTCAAGCCTCTGCGGGTAAATTACGTGTGTTAGCGGTATTCGCAGATGAGAGATTGGGTGGCACGATGGCTGATATCCCTACTGCTGTAGAGCAAGGCTATGACGTTACTTGGCCTGTCGTTCGTGGTTATTACATGGGTCCAGATGTCAGCCCTGCGGCTTATGACTGGTGGAAAGCTAGCTTTGACAAGATGTTAGCGGATCCAAAATTTGCTGAAATCCGTGAGCAGCAAGAGTTGCTACCTTTCTCTATGACGGGTGAAGAGCTACAGGAATACGTGTACAAACGTACCGGCGAGCTACGCGAACTGTCGGCTGAGTACGGCCTGGTTAAAGCTGAAGCCCAGTAATCATTTATTATTTACTAAATCGTTTTAGTATTTCACAAAGGCTGAAAACCTTATTTTTCAGCCTTTTTATACGATAACCCAAGGAGGGTTCCTTATGACAATGGAACGTTTATTTTCTGGGATAATGGCATTATTTAGCTTGTTTTTAGCATATTTAGCTATTGGTTATGTCGCCCCTATTGCTTATGACCCGATAGGCCCTCGTCCTTATCCTATTTTGATTTTTTCCCTATTGGCAGCTTTAACTTTGGTTATTGCCTTCCGTCCAGCGCGTTTTACCAAAGTCATCAATCTAGGTTATGACAATACCGTTATCAAAAATTTGATTTTATGCGTAACAGCATTGGCTGTCTATAGCCTGATATTTGAGCCTTTAGGCTTTGTTATTTCTACCATGTTGATGTGCTTTACAGTCGGTTTGCTGTTTGCAGGAAAGCCGATTAAAAGCCTTATTTTTTCAGTTGTGATCAGTATTGCCTTATATGTTCTATTTGACATGGTATTAGATGTGATTCTGCCACTTGGATTATTATCAGGGATAATGGGATAGCTATTATGGAAACCTTTAACTTTTTAATGCACGGCTTCGCTGTTGCATCAACCCCCGAAAACCTAATGATAGCCTTAGTGGGTGCTTTTATCGGTACCATAGTAGGTATGTTGCCTGGGCTAGGTCCTATCAATGGTGTGGCAATATTACTTCCCTTTGCTTTTGCCCTTGGTTTGCCACCAGAAAGCGCTCTAATTTTACTATCGGCAGTTTATCTTGGTTGTGAGTATGGCGGCCGTATTTCTGCGATTTTGCTAAACGTACCAGGATCTGCTGCAGCTGTTATGACGTCATTGGACGGCAACCCTCTTGCTCTACAGGGCAAAGCAGGTATTGCATTATCAATATCGGCGGTTGCTTCATTTGTTGGTGCCACCATTGCGACTATCGGTGTGGTATTGTTTGCCCCACTATTAGCCAATTGGGCTGTCTCTTTTGGTCCTGCTGAGTATTTTGTACTCATGGTATTTGCCATTACTTGCTTGAGCGGCTTAGTTGGTGACCAACCTATCAAAACAGCTGTATCGGCGCTGATTGGTTTAGGTCTTGCTACAGTGGGTGTTGATGCAGTCACTGGTGTTTACCGCTTTACTTTTGATTCGGTCAATCTGTCTGATGGTATTCAATTTACGACGATTGTCATCGGGTTTTTTAGTGTTAGTGAGATTTTGATTTTACTTGAGAGAACCACCACTGGGCAAAAAGTCGTCGAGCAAGGTAAGCGTAGCTTGTTCAATTTTAAAGAGCTGTTATTCAGTTTAGGCGCTATGCTACGTAGCGGACTGATGGGCTTCGTTGTCGGTATCTTACCAGGTGCTGGCGCAACTATTGCTAGTGCAATGACCTATACCAGTGAACGCAAAATCGCAGGTGATACTGGTAAATTCGGCGAAGGAGATCTTCGAGGCTTGGCTTCTCCAGAAGCTGCCAATAACGCATCTGCGTGCGGTTCGTTTGTACCGATGCTGACATTGGGTGTGCCTGGTTCAGGTACCACAGCAGTTATGATGGGTGCATTGACTTTATATAACATTACGCCAGGTCCACAGCTATTTACTGAACAGCCTGACATAGTTTGGGGTTTGATTGCGTCTTTATTTATCTGTAACGTTATTTTATTGATAATGAACATTCCGTTAGTTCGCTTCTTTGCAAAACTACTTGATGTGCCAAATTATATCTTGATACCTTCTATCGCTGCTGTTAGCTTCATCGGCGTTTACTCTATCAATAGCACAACTTTTGATATGGTATTTATGGTGGCGCTTGGCGTATTCGGTTACTTTTTACGCAAAACGAATTTCCCATTGTCAGCACTGATTTTGGGTTATGTCCTAGGTGAGCTAATGGAAGATAACTTGAGACGCGCTTTATCTATCTCACAGGGTGAGTTAAGTATTCTGTGGAGCAGCTCTATTTCGATAGTATTGTGGTGTTTAGCAATATTGATGGTGTTCATGCCTATCATACGTAGCATTTATCGTAAGCGCTTTAATAAAACGGTTGTTTAAATTTTAGTGACCTTACTCTCTAAATACTTTTTCTATGGTGGTCATGCTTTATGTTTGGCCACCGTTTTTTTTAGGATTTTACAGTGTCCTTTGTTTTAGATTTATTGCACTCCATTCCGACTTGGCATTTAGCAGGCTTGTTTGTCGCTGGCATGATCGCTTTTATTATCTCCACCATATCTGGAGGTGGTGGTGCAGTATTACTGGTACCCGTTACATCTTCGATGATAGGAGTAGCGATTGTACCACCTGTGATCAACGTGGCCAGCTTTATGAGTAACGCCTCACGGCTATATTTATTTTGGAATGATATTGATTGGTCGTTAACCAAGTACTATGTTCCAAGTGCGATCTTAGGTGCGTGGTTAGCTGCATTGGTGTTTAGCCGTTTGGACGCAAACTGGATTCAATTATTGGTTGGTGCGTTTTTAGTCTCTACTATTTTTCAATACAAGTTTGGCAAAGTA
>NZ_JBQSVL010000108.1:0-6758 GCF_052376215.1 Psychrobacter sp. AOP7-B1-24 | reverse complement strand
TGATAAATCCACCTGAAGCACAGATACCAGCCAAAAACCTCAATATTGCCCAAGTGGTTATATCTGTGGTCATGACCATAGCAGCAGAAGTCACCACACTCAAAATAAGATATGCACGATGTAAGTTATATTTATAATTGAGATTATGCATACTTGCAGCAACTAAGACACCAAACATATAGCCCATAAAATTGGTGCTAGCCAACCACCCGCCACCCAGATCTGTTAAACCCGCGCCTTCTTGCATAACTGGTAATAGCAGGCTATATGAAAACCGAGCAACCCCTACGGTCACTATCAAACTACAAATTCCAGCAATGTATACACGGATTTTCGTGAGCTCTATGGACATTTTTATGACTTAATATAAGAAAGGGATTCACAAAGAATACGTGACTCTGTTAATCTTAAAAATTGAATTATTTAGAACAAAAGATTCTTATTATCAGAAATGTTTAATAAATCGATAAGGATGTCTATATGGAGATTTTGGCGTTAAAAACCTTTAAAGCGGTGGTTGATGAAGATGGTATTAAAGGTGCTGCTGAAAAACTGCATACCGTTCCATCAAATATTACTAACCGTATCAAAAAGCTTGAAAGGGAATTGGACACAAAACTATTTAATATCGTTGGCAGAAAGTTGCAATTGACTCCCAGCGGTCGACAGCTATGCGACTATGCTGACCAAATTTTACAATTAGAGTATCAGGCAACCTCGGCTATTTTGCGTAACAAAGACAGTTATGAATTAAGAATCGGTATGCCTGAAACCTTTGCGGCCGTTCATATGCCGTTGGCACTCAAACAACTTAAGCTAAATCACGCTGAGATTCGTGCCAAAATTTATACAGACACTAGTGATAGGTTAGTGCTGGCTGTGTTGAACAACAAAGTAGACTGCGCGGCAATCGGTAATGCACCTAAGCACAAAGGTTTGGTGGTGATTCCTATTGTAAAAGAAACGCTAGTGATGGTGACGCCATTAGACAGTGAGCATGACCCTGTGCTATTGGTGCGTGATGAAGGGTGTGGTTACAGAACACAGGCTCTTATTTGGCAACACGAAGCAGGCAGAAATAGTGATGAACTGATGTTAATGAGCAGCGCTGATGGTGTTTTAGGCTGTATCGCTGCGGGATTAGGTTATACTATTATCGGCCAAAATATGGTGGTAGGCAGTCGATATGAAAAGTCACTGGTCATGACGCCACTGAGTAATGGTGCAAAAAATGTCCAGCTATCGATTGTTTATCGTAAAGATAGTCCGTTGATATCAGGCATATCAACCCTCGCTAAACTGCTAACCGAATGATATAGCATGCTATTTTTAAGTCAGACCTGACTGGTTGTTGTCAATTCTGTATTCGTATATTATTAGGGTCTTAATACCAGATATGCTTGCATCAAACACCGAAAAACGTTAAAATCTCGGTTTAATTTTCCCGCTGGGGAAAGGCTAAGTGAGCAGGGAAATGGTATTGGGTGCTGGAATAAGCCAGTGACGCAGTTGCCATACTTATAAATGCCCTTAGTGCCTCAGTTACGTATGTCATTGTTGGTTTGATGCATCGTTGAAGATGTTGTTCATCGCAATACATACATCGGACATAGAGAGTTTATTATGCGCAAAGATATCCATCCTAACTATCAAGAAGTTTTATTCCACGACACTAACGCTGATGTTTTCTTTTTGACTCGTTCAACAGTTAAAACTAAAGCTACTCGTGAATATGAAGGTAAAGAATACCCATACTACCCACTTGATATTTCAAGTGCGTCACATCCATTCTATACTGGTGAGCAACGTAAAACTTCTACTGAAGGTCGTGTTGCTAGCTTCAACAAACGCTTTGGTGCGTTTGGTGGTCGTAGTAAGAAAGCTGCTGATTCTGCTGAGTAATATATACATATTGTATAAATACATCTCGACAAGTAATAAAAAACCGCTGATATTCAGCGGTTTTTTTTATTTGGATTTTAAAGGTAGTATGAAGCTAAGCCACTAAGCAGTGGGATCGTCTAATACCTGTACAATCAGCTCTGATAATTGCTGGGCCCAATAACCATACATCAAACTGCTAGGGTGAAAGCCATCACTGGCAAACATCACAGCAATATCGATAGGCGTGCCATTAGAGTGTTCTTCTATCATCCGTGCAAAGTCAGTTGCCATATAGTTGACACCATCATGATCGGCACAAATTTTTTGCAATACTGTGTCGAGCATTGAGGCTTTCGCACCAACAAAATTATTGAGTGGAGTAGGTATAGCAGGCATTTGTGCCATCGGTGGTAGGCTTGAAAAAATCAATTCCCGCACACCAAATTTACGCTGAGCAATATCGATGATATCTTCAATCTGCTGCTGCCATTTATTTGTAGAGACGTTAGCAGTTGTATCATTGACTCCCACACTTAGTACCATTACATCTATAGACTTACTAGGAGTGGGTAGGATATAAAGCCTACGTAAAATATCAAAGCTAGTGTGCCCAGTCGTCGCTTGCAATGACCAGCTTAGCTCATCAAACTGAGTATTGACGAGGGGATGCTGTGTCAAGATTGGAATGAGCTTACCTACCAATGCATCTTGTTGTGTCTGACTACCCACACCAGCGGCGGCTGAGTCACCAACAACCATGACGTTTAGCGTTTTTTTGGTCACGTTTTGTGTGGCATCAGCAGATGTGTTTAGTTCAACACAACCATGTCTTTCCCCATTTGGCTCAGGTAGGCGAATGGTATCACGCTTTATTTTTCGGCCTTGATAAAGGTAAACGGGCGCAAGCAGTATGTCTCTGGTGACCGATGCTACTTTATTATTTATCATACTGTTACCATCCTGCACGCTCTCTAATAGTGGTTAGATTATCTTCAACCAATAGCTTACCATCGACATAAACATCACGTAGTAGGTTGTCCGTGTCAGCTGCTAGTTCATCGGCTTTGATGGTTTTTAGTTGTCCATCAGCATCTTGGACTAAAGCCAAGCGACCTTTTTTTGAGCGTTTTGAGCGGCTAGTGATTGGGTCTTTATAGATGTCTTTCCATACCCCATCAATAGAGATAGAGCTGGCTTTCATCGCCCAACTCATGGTATCGCGGTTGACTTGTTGTAATAGTCCGCCACCCATACCAAAGGTGACGTTTTCAGCGCTGAAGCCTGCTTTTAATATGACGTCAATAATTTTGGTCAAGCTTTGCGGACTGATACCATCCCCTTGGATGACTCGTACATAATCAGGTAATACCTTATAACCTTTACTAT
The DNA here is from genome assembly GCF_052376215.1 of Psychrobacter sp. AOP7-B1-24. Classification (NCBI taxonomy): domain Bacteria; kingdom Pseudomonadati; phylum Pseudomonadota; class Gammaproteobacteria; order Moraxellales; family Moraxellaceae; genus Psychrobacter; species Psychrobacter sp. AOP7-B1-24. The sequence goes on along the minus strand of NZ_JBQSVL010000108.1, from coordinate 3,488 downwards.
TAACAGTTGTCCCAAATTTCACGGCTAAGCGCTCTAACGCTTCACGGACTACTTTGGTAGGCTCACCACTGTCTGGTCTAATAACCAGCGTACCGCCCATATTTTTCACATCATCTTTTAGGGTGCCACCCCAGATATTATCAATGGCGTTCCATAGATCGTAGCTATCAGACACCACCGAAAACGCTTTACCTTCACCACCAAACTGCTCAATCATATTGGCAAATGCAGCGGTCTCGCCATCACGACCCCATGCGGTCATGGTACTGTGTTCAGCCGCAGGGATAGAAAACGCTGGCATGTCTTTACCCATTTGATACCAACGACTGGCAGCTATTAACGCCGTCATCGAATCTGTACCAGCGAAGTTCACCAAATGTGCCAAGCTACCGAGTGCTACAGACTCTTGGCTAGATGCGCCACGTGCACCGAAATCATGCAGTCTGAACGTAAGCGACTCTGTGTTATCCGCTGACTTTTCTAATGCTTTACGAATGATGTCTTTGCAATAGTGCGAGACACTAGCGACCGTTGATGGATACCAAATCGCACGTAATAAAGCCGTTTCGATATAGCTTGGTAGCCAGTAAAATTCAGGGTCGGTATTGATTATTTGGCAGACCACGTTAGATACTGGCACGATGCTGCCTTCGGGGACAGCTTCGATACGTAATGGTAGATAGCCATTGTGCTTATCGACTAAACGCTCCCAACCAGCACGATTGAAAGTCAAGCCATGCGCTTGCACGACCATTTCGGCTTCATCGATCTCTTGATGGGTAATAGGGGTGCTCAGATATTCTTTGATAAAGGCTTGCAGACCAAAAAATACCACATCGTAGTCGCCTTTACGGGCTTCAATGTAGCTTGACAGATACTCACTACCGCTTGGGTATTGCACCCAATGTGAGGTTTTATAGCTGTCGCTGTTAAGGATTAAATTATTTAAATTACTGGTATACATCACAGAACTCCTCTGCTTTGAAATGCCGTCGCTGTTTTGAAGAACAGCTGTGGCGAAAAACCCTTGCCGTCTATCGACTCGGGCGGTAAAACGTATCTTAAAAAAACAACTCAAACCTAGAAAATAAATTATATAGACTATATTTGGTTGATATATATCAAATAATGTACTAATTGGTCAGTGGTATGTAACGCTATAACCCGACCATTTTAGTGATAATCGCATAGTGGTCTTCGAACATCATGGTAGCGTCTAGCTCTGCCAGTGGTAGCCAAAATGCTTTGGCAGCGTCATCACCACCTTTTACTTTGGGCAGACCCTTTGGATCATTTTTAAGCTGAAAATAAAACGCTTGGGTAATCGTGCGGCCACGTGCCGAGCGATATGGGTCGTCAAAGGTATGCTGACTGTGACAAGAGCCACGTAATACTGGCTCAGGAACTTTGAGACGAGTTTCTTCGCGCAGTTCACGGATACAAGCGTCAAATAACGTCTCTTTTGGATTTAAAAACCCGCCCGGCAGCGCCCATAATCCGCGCCCTGGCATACTGCGGCGTTCAACCAATAGGATATGTCCGGACTGTACAATTAACGCATCAGCTGTCATAAAAGTCGGTGGATAGGGAGCTGATTCCCACTGCCTTTTATATTTGTCAATGAAATCTGCTTCTTCATGTAACTGTTGGTATTTAGCTGTTTGTTTGAAGTCATTCAATACGTTACGAGTAGATTCAGGCGTGCGCTCAGGTGTCGGCGTGGCACCCATCAAATAGCTATCTCGAATAGGCGTGGCTGATAAATTGTGATAGTTGGGCACTGAAACCGAATCCCAGTTGGGGAATAGCGATAGATAATACGATGAACTGTCTTTTGAGTGACCAATCAGACCGATATCGCTCTGCAAATCACCAGTGACAGATTTCACGCCCGCTTGTACATATTGTAGCCAGCGTGTGTCGTTGTAGAGGGCATCATCTAGAGCAACGCAATGAATACGTGCCGCTTCTTCTGCTGAGTAAGCGTCTTTAATCATCGCCGCACGCTCAGCGACGCTAAATGGATTGCGTAAGCTACGGGGTAGGTTGGCCGAGCCAATGAGCATAATCACTTCGTCCGAGCGCTTTAATGCTTCGTCGATGACCGCTTTGTGTCCACGATGGAACGGCTGGAAACGGCCAATAAAAACCAAATAACGATAGTGCTTATTGTTTTTAGTTAAACTCTGCTCTGATGATTCACTCATATCCGCCAATTTCCTGCTATTTATATTTTATTGGTTAAAAGCATTCTAATAATACCAATACTGACACAGCCTATGACTTGCTGACAAGTGTAAAGATGTTTGGTGCAGTATTACTACTAGGTATGGTCGAATCAGATAAATGCCACGAGGTGTTAAGTGGAATATTTTTCAATCCATGCTGTTACCGTTGGCCAAATCTCTTTGGCAGCATTACGGCTGATCATGATACGGCTATGAGTATAGTCGTCAAAATCGCCATTACTGCGCGAGTACTCTCGAAAGACATTATCAGGATTCTTAAAGTCATCAAAAAGCTGCCGACAACCATAGGTAGGGGCGATAAAATTATCTCCTTTAGCACTAATGGCGTAGACAGGTATGGTGATATTTGGCATCTGTTGCCGATAGTCTAATGGCTCATCGCCATCACTTGTCCCACTGTTAGGCTGGTTAAACGTACTTTTCTTAATAAAGATGCTGTTAAAGTTCTGTTGTAGGTTCCAGTCGTACCACTGGCGCATCGTATAGTCGCTTTCGTCACAGGCGCCCATCTTTAATTTTCTGGCAGGAATACGGCCAAGCAGTCGTGTGAGTATTTTGGCCGCAATAATTTTCGTATGATTTAAACGCTTCGATGCTGCGCCATAGGCTTGGCAGGCAAACATGCTGATACTATTGGTTTTATTAATGTAACACGGATTTTGAATCAAAAACATAATCAAACCAATACCGCCACCACTATGGGTGACGCAGTGTAAGTTATCGAGTTTTAATTCCTCAAAGAAGTAACGAAAAGTCGCTTCGTAATCATAGGTGGCAACGGTTTCGAAATTGAATTTTTCTTTTGGCATTGAGCTATCACCATGACCGCGCCACTCCATAATGTAACAATGATGTCCAAGGCTGGCTAGATACTCAGCAATTTTGAGGCAGGTTTGTTTGTCTGAAAATGTCCCGTGCGTTAGAAATATATTTTGTGGTTTTATCACAGAGGTATTTGTGGTTAGTGTATCAGTGACTGTACTAGCTATTTTGCTATCGACAATTTTCCAAACAGCAATTTTCTCGCCATCTTGGGTTGTCACTAGGTTTCGCGTTTGTGTCATCATAAAGTAGACTCAACCAAAATGTAAAATTGGTACTAGCTTAAATGTAATGTTTAGCAATGAAAATTATAGTAATAAATAGGACAATACTAAAAAACTGCGTTATAAAATAACGCTTGAATAGGCGTTTTTCTTCGATATCTAAACGATCTCTGTAGTCAATATAAAAAAATAT
>NZ_JBQSVL010000107.1:0-6855 GCF_052376215.1 Psychrobacter sp. AOP7-B1-24 | reverse complement strand
CTGCCGATGTTTTGATTTTATAAATGGTTGACCGGCAGGGATAAACATTTGTAAAGTCGAAAACTCGCACTTAGTCAGTGGGACTCAACCATCCGTCAATTAACTATATCATAAACTGTTGTTAGGATTTGGCGAAGTTGCTATAGTTAGGTAAGTAAATAATTTGATAATCTAGGAGAAAGGTATGAGCTTACTTGGTGGTAATGATCTAAAAGAACAGCAGAAGATCAATGAGCTTGAGCTTAAGATAAATAGAGAGAAGCAGAAGTTAGATAAGAAGCTAACACGGCAAAAAATATTACTTGGTGCTTTTTTGGTAGATGCTTTAGAGAATAATTCAGTAGATGGTTTGAAAGAATATACGGCTGACAATCTATTGAATTTCCTGACCAGACAGACTGATAAGGATTTAATGGCAGATTTGGTAAAGGGGCTTGGTGGTACGGTCGAGACTAAGAATGATTTAGAGTTGAATGCTAGTTTAGATGAGCACTTGTAAATAAAATATGTCCATTAAAAATAAAAAAGGCATTAGTTAAATGATAGATTATTCTTTATTGTTCGCCTATTTCTTAGCTATTCTTCTATTTCTAGGCACTCCAGGACCTGTGACTGTACTTGTAGTGAGTGCAAGCGTAAAAAGTGGGTTCAAAGCGGGGTTAGCAACAGTCGCAGGCACTAACACTGCGTCACTAATCTTGATAGCAATATCATTTATTATCCTTCAGGGGGTGTTTTCAGTTAGCGAGACAGCTATGCTCTGGTTATCCTTTTTAGGGGCATTCTATCTTATATATTTTTCTATAGGCATTATAAAAGATAAAATTGATATTGATCAGACTGTAAAGGAAAGTTCAGTTCTTGTTACGAAAAACCATTTCAAAGATGGCTTTCTTATAGGTATCTCTAACCCTAAAGATGTTATTTTTTTTATTGCTTTCTTCCCTTTATTCTTAGAGGTATCAAGCGACATATATTCGTCTATGCTAATTCTGACGTTGGTGTGGATAGCTCTAGACTATAGTATCTTATCTATTTATTCTTTTATATTCTCAAAAGTTAGTAATAATAAAATCGCAAATATAATTAGTAAATTTTCAGGACTTATTCTACTTTTCATTGCTATTTATATATTATGGGAAACTAGTAGAAGGCTATTTTTATAGAAAAAATCCCCAGCTATCGAATCTGATTTAATCATACCTACGGTGAACAAATCAGGTGCTTTAACTGGTTCGGTTCCCTAGTGAGGACTTGAATCTTTGGCTGTAGGCTAAGAGTGTCAATGGTTTGAGTTATTGAGATAATGGCGGTGTACTTCATAGTGTACTTACTGAGCAGATTAAGCGCTTTTTAACTCAATGCCTAACATCCATTACAAGTCTTGTTTGGGCAAGATCATCAAGATATTGATCTATAATTTGAGTATTTTCTCTATCCAAATGTGCATCCCATTCATCAAGCATGATAATTGTACTTCGGTCGTCCTCTCTAATTTCTTGAATTTGCTTGATGAGTTGTTGTCCTGTTGAACCTCTATGGGCTTTATCTGTTTTGTAATTAAAATACAAATTGTGCTTGGCAGGTAAATAGTAAGCCTGTTCTTGGTAGTGGTCTTTGAGCTTGAGTAACATACAAGATTTACCAACGCCATTGTTACCAATCAGCGTTAACCTACCTTGTTTAGGCAACTGTGTTGAATCAAAAATTTCCCCTGTTTGCTTCACACGTATTTGGTTTGCCTGAATGTAGGTATCTAAATTGACGGCAGTAGGTTGTAAAACCTCCAAAATGCCATCTAGCATCGTTTTAATGACACCAATACTAGTATGGTAGCCAATCAAGGCATAGCACATTTGTAGTAGCTGAATTTGTCTTGGCAATGTGGCAATTAGTACCGCCATCGTCGCAGCATCATGCCAATTTTTATTAAAAATAAAAGCAGTGACCACAAAGACAGGCAGCATCAATATGATCATGCCTAAGCTTGAATTGATATGCTGGATCGAGGTGGATTTAACGCTATTATTCTTTGCTGTTGCAAAGCTTTTTTGGACAATATTGTTATAGAGCGTGTAATTATGCTTATTGAAAATAACGACATTATCCCAACTGTCAAAAAGTTTAGCGGCTAAATTCAGCCGTGATTGCTGGTCTGTTTTGGCAGCCGTTTTTAAGGCGTGTCGTCTAAAATGCACAAACAGGGAGGCGAAAATAATACCTACTGCATAACCAAGCAGTAATGTACCATCTAAAAACCAAGCAATGACCAACACGTTAAATAAGACATTGAGTACCAACGCTGAAATATCAAAAATACTATCAATGACTGTCTCAAGGGTGTAGTTGCTTTCCTGAGCGAGCGTTGTCGTTGCCGTACTCTGTAAATCGTCGCTGGATAGCAAATGTGTCTTGCCTAAAAAGACAGTATGAAAATTATCATTGTACAGTTTATGAGCGTCATACTTGGCGCGCTCTGTATTGGTAACACAAAAATATGCAGGCACATAAACCGCTACTAAAGAGAGGGCAAATAGCACCATATATAAAATTGAAATAGTGTCCTCGGTCAGACTTTGTGCAAGGCGAGCAATAAAATACGTTGATGACGCCACAATAATTTGCTGGATTAGCAAAAATACTAATGCTATACGCAAATGCTTGTTTGAGATAATTTTATAGATCAAGACTTTTAATATCCCTTAAAACCGAAGCATATGAGTCTATCAAATAATGGCTTCTTACTGACGTATAATCTGTTGATTAACTTTTCAGGTTCTTTTAGAGCATACCCCACCAGAACCACCTAAAATGCTCTTTAGATCTATTAACAGACTACCTAAAGCAGATCGCTATAAGAGAACCGCTTATAACAGACTGTCCTAGGTAGTCAGTTTCTCTCGCTATTTTGAGAAATCGTATTCCTCTTCATTCCCATCTAAATACTCACGTATAGGGCGTTTTTTACTGAATTTAGAAGCGTCCTTCTTGATCTCACCGACTATAAAGTCGCTGTATGCTGACCAGCTCTTACCAGCGTCGCCTTTAGCAAGACCGCTATATGTACTTATAAACTCTTTATGCCGACTGATACGCCACAGCTGCTTATCAGACAACCCATCAATAGTGAACATATCCCCGTTGTCAACATCGCGAGCTTCAGCTACCTGTCCAGTTTTGGGTTTTTTCTTCTCATGAACTACAAATTTAAAGCCTGTAATACTGCGGCCTTTCTTTACGTTATCATATTTTACTTTCAGATCGGACTTCTCATTAATTTCATTAATGGCCAAGTCCAACACTCGCTTCTTAAAGTCATTCATTCTTTTATATTCATTCACACCTAGCCCCATTTGTTGTCGAAAGACCCCTAATTCAAAACAAGGCGTTTTTTTGGCGGCGCGCCATTGGGTAAGTAACTCATAGAGGCGCACTGAATAAACACTATCAAATTGTGTAGTTTGCTCTAACAAATAGGAAGTGAAAAACTGCTCCAGCCCATCAATACGGCTAATCCCTTCTACTACGGCAAGCGTAAAAACTAGATCTATTGCGCCCTCGCCATCATGGTATTGAACCTGCTGTAACCAGCGGCTTTTGATTGGCTTACCATTAATATCCTGATAGGTAAAACGTCTATTAAACAAGGTTTCTTCTGCTTCCTTCATTCGAGCATAGGCATTCTGTCGTGAAGTGCCAAAGGCTTCTGCGTAACGAGAGGCATCGATACGTAAAGGTTTATCAGTGCTTAATCCCGTAGCAGTTTCTCTAGCATCGACTATAGCTAGTTGAATAATTCGAACCTCAGATAACGATAATGTTTGTAATGCTTGATTTAACTGATTAGTCTTTACTACTAAGTCTTGCTTCTTATTCATTGGCTTTATCCTAGTATGTTTAAACCCTACCTTATATTAAGTGACTTATTATTACAAGTCACTTTAGTGACAAATATACAAGAGTCTCATAATGGTAAGTAAACGTCGTTTAAAAGACAAAGAAAAACTTGTCTCATAATGGTAACTAAACGTCACCTTATTGGTAACTAAACGTCACCTTATTGGTAACTAAACGTCACCTTATTGGTAACTAAACGTCACCTTATTGGTCTTACATCCCTTATACCGTAAGGCCTGTAGCGAGCTTAAAAGCATTTAAAAGCATTTAAAAGCATTAAAAGCATTTTTGGTTGTGGATAAGCATAAAAAACAAAGGGCTATTTTTAATAGTTGATTTAGGAAGTAAGTTACTTAAATTTGCATAGCTTTGATTGGCTATAGAACGAACTCTTCTCATCTTCAAAACAGTCTTTGGGATCAATCCTCGCATAGTGACCATCTTGTCCACTTATTTTGACAATGTTATGAGCCACACCAGCCTTTTCCAGATATTGATAATCATCTTGACGTTTTGCTATCTCGCTTTTGCTAGGAATAAACAACCAAGCTGCTCCAGAGGCTAATGCTAATACCACAACAACCATAACGACCAAAGTTAGTATTAATTGACGGTTAAACTCTCGCTTAACGTTATCTAGCATCTGCTTGGAGGCATCTACATTTAGCTCAGCTATCTTGTCTTTAGTATCGTCAAGGTTACTAGCAACACTGGTAACAGAGGTCTGTATTTTCCCTAAATCTCTATTAAGCAGCTTTGTTGTTTTTAAGAACGTATCACTCGCATCGGTGATGTGCTTGGTAAAGCCTTCATCAATACGCTTGTGATAGCTGTCTTCATTGGTTTTAAAGACGGTTGCAATCTCTTTGTTAATGGCTTCAACAAATTCAGTTTGCAGTAAGGTTTCTTTGTTTTGATAGGTTTTTAACAGTGAAGTCAGTGCCTTTGCCCAATTAGCAATATCTTGCGCTTGTTTGTAGTGCGCATGATGTAAGTTTGAGCTGTCAATCAGCTGCTTATCTATTTTTTTGGTGTAGGTCTCAAGTGCAAGCAATAGGTCTTCTAGTTGGATAGAGAGGTCATTTTGTGGCATGGATCGTTCCTAATCGCTAGTTATGATGCTATTTGGCCTCTAAATGGCGCTGTAGGCGTTTTTAGGGTGGTTTATATGCTTATTGGTACCCTAGCATCAAAATGGCGCTGTGGGATGCCTGAGAAGCCTCTGAGGTGATTCTATGCGACCGTCAGTGTCGTTTAGTATTGCTTGTGAGCTTAAAAGCCAAGACTCATGCCTCGGCTGCGGTTGATATCACGGCTATAACCGGTGATTTCAGTGGATACCGTTCGCATTTGGCGCTGGTGTTCGGGGCTGAGGGCGCTTTGTTGTCGATCTTTGATGTCATCAAAGACGCGCTCTAAGGCTTTGGTGTGTGCTTTTCTTGTCGATAGGTCGCTTATAGACTTGATGTGATCAAGCAGCTGCTGGCTGTGGCCGATAATGTGGCTGCCAATTTCATGCTGTTCACGGTCTGCAAGCTGTTTTTGGTGGTCAGTGGTACTCGGCTCACTGCGGTAGCGCTGCCATGCGCTCATTTGCTGATCAAGATGCAGTAGGGTGTTAAGGCGTTGGCTAAAGTCACTTTTTTGGTCGATGATTTTTAGAAGCCTGTGCTGATCCGATAGACCTTGATTCGAGATATGGTCGTGTTGCGCCTTAAAGCCGGCTTCTTCTTCTGCTCTTTTGGCGCGTTGCTGCTCAAGCTTTGCTTGACGCGCTTCTTCTTGCGCTAATAGGCGCTCACGCTCTTTCTTGTCCGCCATATCTCGCTGCTGCTGAGCAATACGCTGTTTTTCAAGCGCCTCAGCCGCTTCCTTAGCAATCTGGCGCTGAATACGCACCTGTTTGACGCGCTCAACTACTGATTCAGCTTGCTCCAGCTCATCATTACTGTCCTGACTGGGTTTATACTTCGGTGTGGGGGCAGCTGGGACGATAAATAACTGTTTTTCGCGCAGATCGGCAAGTTCGCGTGTCCGTACTAGATGGTTGCGCTCATTGATCATCAGGTTAATCTCACCTCTGATTGTGGCCGGTGTTTCGTCTATCTCGTAAACCTCACCTTTCTTGTTTGCTTGTTCTGCTTTTTCTCGCTCACTCTCGTATTTGTCACGCTCTAGCTTGGTTGCAACGCTACCCATTTTGATTTGCGGCTCAATGTCTTTGCCTTGATCGCGATAGCTGCGCGAATCAATCAGCTCATGATTATGCTCGGCCAGTTTCTCATTAGCGATCTGCTCCCATAGTTGCCGTACCTCTTTGATTTCAACATTGACGCGCTCTAATCCAAGTGAGCGCCGCTTATTATCGGATAGCTCAATGGTCGCCTTATCGGTCAGTACGATCTCGTTATTATCGTTAAGCTCAGCGGTACGCGTGGTAAACATGATATGGGCGTGGAAGTTGCGAGGGTCTGCACCGCGATCAATTTCTCTTTGTGTAGGCTGATGAATGGCGCAATCGGCAATCGTGCCGTAACGATCCGCAAGCGTCTGAGCAAACTTGTGTGCAATATCTTTACGGTCATTCTCGTCAAGTTCATAGGGCAGATTGACCAGCCATTCGCGAGCCACACGCGCATCTTTACGCTTCTCGGCAGCCTCTGCCTTATTCCATAAATCGCTGCGTGAAATATCAGTATAAGCAGAAGCCAATGCTGTCGGTAAAATGATATCGGCACTCATAACGCCTGATCGTTTAGAGTAATCATGGGTTTTACCGTATCGCTTATCGTCAAGCTCAACACCAGCGCGATAGCTCGCAGAAGCAACGGCACTTTGTCCGTTACTGCGAGATATTGATTTGGTCGATGCGATAAAAATAGCCATTTCTACAAGCTCTGTTTTCAGGTTTTTAACATTGCGTCTTTTTGCGATGTTGGGGGGTGTGGGGGCGTGCCC
>NZ_JBQSVL010000106.1:0-6894 GCF_052376215.1 Psychrobacter sp. AOP7-B1-24 | reverse complement strand
GTGCTTATCTACTACAGCCCCATAATTTAAGTACATAATTAAAAAGCAGTTGATGCAACTTTTTCTAAACATTTGGTCACATGCATTTTAATAGAAAGTCGTGATAAACTAGCAACCTATCAAGTGTGCATGTCAATGATGTGTGGTTTGTAATAGGGCAGTGTCTACTGTCTGTCTTTAAGCACAACAGCATGAAACACAATTTATAAACGCAGATAAAGAAACGCGTATGGACTGGTTAAAAAATATTGTACACCTCTTACCACTGGAAGCTCTCAGTGATATTCTCGGCGAAATTGCTATTTGGTGGGGGCAGATGGTTAAAGACGTACCAGCTGCAGACTTGCCGATGTATGCTTATCTTGGTGGTACCGTTATTGTGTTGGTATTGTGGCTGCTGGTTGCTCGTATGCTGCCCAAACCATTGGGTGGAATGACCTGGATGGTACTGTTCGCTGTTTTATTAGCGCCTAGTACGGCTTTGAATGACCCTAGTGTGTTAGCACCTGCTAGTATTCATGTTGTCTACTCCATTATGATGAAAGATTTTGCTGGCGCGATAGCTGGCATGGTGCCGATATTGGTGGTGCTAGTGGCGGGGTTGTTTGTTGGTTTTATTTGGCAACTTATCCGTGGTGCTTTTGAATCGAGCTTAGAAAAAGCACGTAGAAAAAGTGCAGAAGATACGCAAGCAACGATGCAGCTGACGACAGGCAGTTATTTACCAGAGAATGCCAATTTGACGGAATCCTCTGATGTTGCTCAGCAATCTAATAAAGCCCCTTTAGCTGCTAATGCTGAAACAGAATTCGGTTTCAAAAAAGACAGTAGCTTAACTAAAAGCTCCAAAACAGAAAAATCAGACAAGTTGTAAAATGGCTGTTAATAATAAGCCTGTTAAAAAGAAGCTTAAGTAATCAGTAAAATAAAATTTTATAAATAAAAAAGACACCTTGCGTGTCTTTTTTTATATGAGCGTGTTTTTGTGTCAGGTTGTCCACTAATCGAGAACGTATGCAACCGCGAACGCATGAGTATTTTGGCAATGCGTGTGACTGTGCTAATCTAAATAATTGTTTATTTTCCACTCATAGCCTTTAATGATTTGATAGCTCCTATTTAACGGCTTCTGATAGCCTTAATGTATAACAATAACCGAGATTCGATTATGAGCATGACTGATAAAACTAAAAAAAGCGTTACTGGTACCAGCAGTTATATTGCGACTGATGATTTACAGCTAGCGGTAAATGCAGCGATGACCTTACAAAAACCTCTGCTGATTAAAGGTGAGCCAGGTACAGGTAAGACGCTACTAGCCGAAGAGGTAGCAGAGAGTTTGGGTATGCCGCTCATCACTTGGCATGTCAAATCGACCACCAAGGCTGAGCAAGGATTGTATGAATATGATGCGGTGTCGCGCCTGCGTGATTCGCAACTGGGTGATGACAAGGTTTATGATATTGCCAACTATATCAAGCCCGGTAAACTGTGGGATGCCTTTACTAGTACAGAGCGTACGGTATTATTGATTGATGAGATTGACAAAGCCGATATCGAGTTCCCAAATGACTTGCTGCATGAGCTGGATAAGATGTCATTTTATGTGTATGAAACGGGTGAGACCATTACGGCTGAGCAGCGTCCAGTGGTGATTATCACGTCGAACAACGAAAAAGAGCTGCCAGATGCGTTTTTGCGTCGTTGCTTCTTTCATTATATCGATTTCCCAGAAGAGCAAACCATGCGTCAAATCATCGAGGTGCATTTCCCTGATATCCAAGAAAAACTGGTCAATGATGCACTCGATATCTTTTATAAGCTGCGTAATATTCAAGGGCTCAAAAAGCCACCATCAACATCTGAATTGGTCGATTGGTTGACGTTATTACTGGCTGATGACATGGCACAAGCAGAGTTGGAAGAAAACCTGCGCGGTGAAAAGTCTATTCCGCCATTATATGGTGCACTGCTTAAAAATGAAGCCGATGTGAGCCTATTGCAGCGCTTTGCCAATATGATGCGTCGTTAAGTTTGCGCATGATCGTTGTAGCTATGATAAACGTTAGCGCCAATGTCAAAATCATAACCATATCAGCCAATAAGTGATGTGACTCTTATGTTCATAAAACTATTTTACACCTTGCGTACTTACGGCGTACCAGTCAGTACACGCGAGCTGCTCGACCTCAATGCCGCATTAGACAAAGGACTGATGATGCAGCCGCACCCTGAAGATTCAAGCCTGACTACCTTTGCCAGTCGCGAAGATATGTATCGCCTGATTCGGCTCTGCATGGTCAAGGACGAGCGCCACTTTGATAAATTTGATCGTGCCATGGCAGATTATTTTGAAGGTGTCGATAGTCTCGATATGGATGAGTTGTTGGCTAAGCTAACTGAAGTGCCAAAGGAATGGTTAGATTTGAAGCTAGACCCAAAAAACCTGACTGAAGAGCAGCGTCGACTGCTAAAAAAATACGGCTCGCTCGAAGAGCTGATGAAGGCATTAGAAGAGCGCCTCAAAGAGCAAAAAGAACGTCATCAAGGTGGTAGTAAGTGGGTAGGGACAGGTGGTACTTCACCATTTGGAGCATACGGTGACCATCCAGAAGGTGTGCGCGTGGGTGGCGAGTCACGTAAGCGTAGTGCGGCCAAAGTCTGGGAGCAGCGTAAATATCGTAATCTAGATGATGACAATCAACTCGGAACTCGTCAGATACAGATGGCGCTGCGTAATCTGCGTCAGTTTGCTCGTACTGGCAGTGCTGATGAGCTCGATATTCATGAGACCATCAGGCGTACTGCAAAAAAAGGCGTGCTTGATATTCACATGCAGGCTGAGCGCCGTAATCGTGTCAAAGTGCTGATGCTGTTTGATGTAGGCGGCAGTATGGATATCCATGTGGAGGCGCTTGAGAAATTATTCTCTGCAGCAAAAAATGAATTTAAAACCTTAGAGTTTTTCTACTTTCATAACTGTCTGTATGATTATGTCTGGAAAGATAATAACCGCCGTCATAGCGCACCGATGCCAACGTATGAGTTGCTCAATAAATATGGCCGAGAGTATCGTGTGATATTCGTCGGCGATGCGTCCATGTCGCCTTATGAGCTTATGACAGTGGGTGGTAGCGTGGAATATATGAATAATGAAGCGGGTATCGTATGGTTAAAGCGCGTGCTGGACCATTTTGATAAAGTGGCTTGGCTCAATCCAGAAAATCCTACGTACTGGCAATATACGCAGACCATCATTGAGATCAAAAAATTAATGGATAATAAAATGTATCCAATGACCTTGCATGGTGTGGAAGAAATGACCGGTTATTTGGCACGTTAAGACTAGGGCATGTCTTCAATTCACCTGATAGTCATTTGAATGGGCTAAAAATGGCTAAATTTTGCCAAACAGCGTCAAATAGCTGGTTAATATCCCGATATTATCTGCACTATTTTTCTTGTTTGACGGCAATTTATCTCATTTTTATCACCATTTTTGAAATGAAGACACGCTCTAAAGCCGAAAGACGCTATAAGGTTAATTATGGGTAGGTTAAATAATCAAGAAGCCGTGTGGGTTGCATTATCAGATCTATTTTTAGACACTGAGATATCTTATGAATTTATCGCTAGGCGAGTGGCACACGTTGATGTTATAGCGTTAAAGTATATGCTCTATTTTGAAGTTGCCCCTATTTGTATTGGTAACCTTCTTACGCCAATACCTACTATTTGGTCGGGATTTAATGAAGGCTGTCTTATCAGTGATATACATCATCACTTGCAGAGGTTTAATACCAGTCGATTCTATCGTTTTAAAATAAAGCTTACAGCAAAATTTTATAAAAGATTTTTGAATCATGAATGGCTAAAACTTACTGCAGAAATACGATTGGTACATGAAAGACAGCTGATATCATAAGTCAGTATCGAAACAGGCTAAAAGCATTTATTCAATACCAGTTTCCACCACACCAATCATCACACCCATTTCTTTTTTATCCTGTTTATCGATACTGGGCGCGTATAGTGCTGAGGCAATACCGCCATCTAAAAATAGCGCATTTGGGCAGCTTAAATCGTCTTTAAACAGTTCAGCAAACTGATAAAACGTGACGGGCTCCTCGCTAGTCACAAATCGTATGCTGCCGTCACTACAAACGCCTGCACCATTACGAATCTTGAGTGAGGTGCTATCAGGTTTGAATTGTGAATGTATCTCGTTATTGATAACCAGCATTGGGCCAGATTGGGTGGCATACCATGGCTGTGCTTCACCATTTTTAAGCAGCTCATCTAAGGCATTGCTTTCCGTGATTTGTACCTTCCCAGACTTATCCCACCACATGACACCATTCGGTAGTAGATGAAAATTACCGCCACCTTCATTGAGGTTTAACGCACGAACTTCTTGGCCTTCAATCATAGTATAGCCAATCGGTGCATAGTCTTTATTATACATACCTGCATTTGCGGCAAAGCTAAGCGCTTGATCGTCCGGCAAAGTCGATAATAAGTTATCAAAAGTCAACAGGGGCTCGTCACTCTCAGGCTGTTGCCAAAATAACTTTAATGCGTAACGCCCATCGATCAATGCTTCCGCTGTAATGCTACAGGCGCTATAAGAAAACGGCGTATCTTGAGACTGGCATGACCAGTTTTCTGTGTCACTATTACTGACGGCAGTGCTTGTAGGTTTACAAGCACTGATACTAAGTGAGAGCAGGACGGCTGTACATAAAGGGAATATATGAGCAAAACTTGGCATGGATTATAGATCTTTTATAATGAAAAATATCAGTGGTGATGCTCCACATATGGTAAACCGCTAGCTTTTAGTCGCTGTCAGGTGGAAAGTCGCGAAAGGTGTTATTGACATTGCCTATCATGATACCTGTGGGATCATTGTTTGCTCTATCGTCTGTTGCTTGATCGCCTGCTTTTAAGGTAGGTGCTTCAGTTTTTTTGCCGGTATCACGCGAGTCTTCATTGTAAGCAATCAGTGCGTCATTGTCAGCCAGGAAGCTGTCTGCTGTCGCCATTACCCACATTTGATTAAATACATCTGCACGGGCGCTTTGATCAAGTAATGCGCCTTTATCGGTAAAATAAAAGAATTTCGATAGCAGTTTGATCTGTCCGTCTTCTAGTCGGCGTGCAATGTGATAAGGCTGTAGCTGGCTTGGATGCTGTAAGCCTACGGCACCAACGATGCTGGCAAGTGATTTTAGGGTGTTTTTGTGAAAGCTTGCGACGCGCTCCGCTTTACTTGGCACATCCAAAGCCTTTTGACGGTAAGGATCTTGGGTCGCGACTCCTGTCGGGCAAGTATTGGTATGACATGAGCGCGATTGGATACAACCGACTGCAAACATAAATCCGCGTGCGGAGTTGCACCAATCTGCACCCAAGGCAATGAGGCGCGCAATATCAAAACCAGAGACGATTTTTCCGCTTACGCCCAGTCTGACCTTGTCACGAATACCTGCACCGACTAGGGTGTTATGAACCAATAAAAACCCATCAACCATTGGCATGCCAACATTGTCCATAAACTCAACAGGCGCAGCACCAGTACCACCTTCAGCACCGTCAATGACGATAAAGTCAGGGTAGTTGTCAGTTTTAATCATGGCTTTGACAATCGCCATAAACTGCCACGGTTGACCGATACAGAGCTTAAAGCCGACAGGCTTACCACCTGATAGCTCACGTAACTGCTGCCAAAAAGCAACCAGCTCAAGTGGTGTGCTAAAGGCGGTGTGCGAAGAGGGTGAGATGCAATCTTGACCGAGTGGTACTTGGCGGGTATCAGCAATCTCTTGGGTGATTTTCTCTGCTGGTAATACGCCGCCTTTACCAGGTTTTGCGCCTTGCGAGAGTTTAATCTCAATCATTTTTACTTGCGGATCGACAGCTTTTTCGGCGAAAGACTGTGCATCAAAATCGCCATTGGCATCACGGCAACCAAAATAACCCGTACCAAGCTCCCAAATCAAATCGCCACCAAATTTACGATGATAAGGACTAATCGCACCTTCACCCGTGTCATGCGTGAAGCCGCCTATTTTTGCGCCTTGATTGAGCGCCATAATGGCGTTGGCAGATAGGCTACCAAAGCTCATCGCTGAGATATTAAATACTGACATCTCATGCGGCTGCTGACAACGCTCACCGCCAACCATAATTTTAAAGTCTTTATTTTTTAGCGGTTGGCTGACCGCTGATTGTAAGAACCACTCTTTACCGTTGGTGTATAAATTGTCTAACGTACCAAACGCATTGGTATCACTAACGTTTTTGGCCCGTTGGTAAACCAAAGCACGCTGCTGGCGCGAAAACGGTACTTGTTCTTTGTCATCTTCTAACAAGTATTGACGAATCTCGGGGCGAAAGTCCTCCAGCACGTAACGAACATGTCCTGCGATAGGGTAGTTATTCAAGATGGCATGCTTGGACTGAACGATATCGTAGATGCCCAAACCCACCCCAAACGCACCAATGAGAATCAGCCACCAGTTTAGCAATAGCAACCCTGCTAATAGCAAAAAAATTGCGGCGACAAAGGTGCTATAGCGTAGTAGGACGCCCGTTAAATAAGGCAGGTTGCTTTTTGGTTCAGGATTTAAATCGGTACGAGATTGGGGCATAGCGAGGCTCGGCTGTAAAACAAAGAAATTAAAAAACGCGATAATTATTAATGACAGATAAAATAGTATGTCTCAAGCAGCAATATTTATGATACCGAGAGCAAGTAATATTTATCTTAACTTATAATTAACGCGCATATTGTAGGCTTATGATATCACGGCTTAGAGATAATTGAGTACAGAGTGTTTTTTGTGGGAGCCAACTCGATTAAAAATGACCATGAAACTCCCTACAATTATG
>NZ_JBQSVL010000105.1:0-6914 GCF_052376215.1 Psychrobacter sp. AOP7-B1-24 | reverse complement strand
TCTGAATGAGCTTTTATCTGATACTTCAAAGTTCAATCATATTTTATCTAAATACTCTTCATCTGAATCTAAAAGATTGAGCTTAAAGTTCCTCGAAGTATTTCGAATATATGCATTCAAAGAGCTATCTTTTATCGCCTATCATACAGAAGCATTCAATATAGCCTTGATGTATCATGACTATGCAATGCAATTGTATTTTAGTAGTAGTAAATCTATCTTTTATGATAGTGCTGACTATTTTAGAAAATTGTCTTCAATACAAGGTACTAAGGCGGCCAAAACAAGATGGGCCCCTCAAGCTGAATATCGTCAACGAAAAAAGAAAGAATATCTTCATATAAAGGTGACACAGGGCTTCAACAAAAATACTAAAGCTGCAAGATACATTAAAGACTATATTGAAACAGATGAGCAACCATCTTACGAGTACGTTTATAAATTACTCTGTGAAGCTACGAATGGAAATTTTTCATAAAAAATTTATTATGCGCGCATAACTATACTAATAAGTAAAATTCTTAATTACTATTACTCTACAGCACTAGCCACTACTGGCCATAACCCTGCTATGGAGTAATAATATGAAACTAAAGAACAGGTATTTGCGAATGTCAGATCTCGCAAACCAACCTGAGCGTCCAGCTCGCAACTACACCACTCAATCAGGTCAACAGCGCACTATTACAGCCAGACCTGCCTCAAGCGGTATCACTGGATTTTCTGCTAAACATCTTTACCATCTCATCCATGAAGATAAATTTCCTGCCCCAATAAAAATCGGGCGGGCCAGTCTATGGCGCATGTCTGAAATCAATAGCTGGCTAGAAAGTCATACTGATCAGACAGACGATCAAGCCAATAATATGATGGGGGATTAATATGATGAACTCAACAAATCCCTCTGTCACTATCGAGCAAACTACTCCCAAAAATCAAATAGTGTTTGTTCTGGTAATTAGCCACCTCCTAACTAAGTTAATTGATTGTAATAATCAGCATATTACGCGTCAACAATGCCATATGGGGTGCATGATGCATTACTATAGTTTCAATATAGCAGACTATAAGAAAGATACAGACTACTTGAGTCCTATAGAGCATTATGTCTATCGTTCATTAATCGACCGCTACTACTTAGATGAAATGCCAATACCTAAAGAAACTCAACCGCTTTTGCGTAGGTTAAAACTGAAATCTGAGGTCGAGATTGAAGCGCTGAATTTCGTACTAAATGAGTTTTTTACGCTGGAAGACGATGGGTATCATCATAGCCGTATTGATAATGAAATTGCAAAATATCAGGCAAATGCTGAAAAGAACCGTGAAAATGGTAAAAAAGGAGGCAGACCACCTAAGAATAAACCCAAAATAACCCAGTCGGTTGTTGATGGGTTGCCAGTGAATAGCCAAATTAACCTTAACCAACAACCATCAACTACTAACCAAGAACTATCAATTAACTTATCATTTGATGATTTTTGGAATGCTTACGATTATAAAAAAGGTAGTTTGGTGAAACTAAAGGCTAAGTGGCAGTCACTCACTGTTGAGCAAAAAGAGCTAATCATGTCTCACGTTCCAGACTATGTTAAATCAACGCCTAATAAGAAGTTTCGCAAGTTTCCCATGACTTACTTAGATAATGAGGGGTGGCTAGACGAGATAATAGAGTCAGGCGAAAAAAACAGCAATGCTCGTCCTCACAGTAACCGTAGCGACTCGTTCGAATCACAGTCACAAACTAAGCAGATGAGCCGTGTGGAGCAGATCGCAGCCAACAATATCAATATGGAACAGGCTAAGGCCAAAGGAGTGTTGTCGTGAAATTTCATAATTTAGATATAGAGAAAGCACTACTTGCGTCATTAATGAGTATTGAAAATGCTTTTGAACATATTGCTAGTAAGCTCGATATTGAGGATTTTGCAGCAGCAAAGCATGAGTTACTATTCCAAGCGGTTAAGGCGTTAGACAAAGACGGTCTGCCGTACGATACGGTAATGGTGCATGACTGGCTCGCAGCTAATAATCATAGTGATGACGTTCCTGATAGTTACTTAGCAGAAATATTAAGCGAAAGCCCAGCAACACTATTCAATCTCAAGGCCTATGCAGACCGCGTACGCGAGCTTTCAAAGTATCGCGCAATCAATAGCATTCTTATGCAAGCGCAGGAGGATTTGAAGATGTCTGACATGCGCCTTGATGATAATGTAAATGGGATTGTTGAGAGATTAACTGCTGTCATTGATACTAATAAAAGTGGCAGTGGTGCAAGAACGGTTGGGTCAATGATGGACGGGTTCTTTGATAAACTCCAATCAGCTAGTAAAGGCGAGTTAGTGCCGTTCTCACCTACTGGTTTTGATGCACTAGATAACCGATCACCAATACAAAATGGTGACCTTGTCGTCGTTGGAGCACGTCCATCAATGGGTAAAACTACCTTCGCCCAAACTATATTGCAAAGCATGGTTCAAAACGGGTTTTATAAAGACAGCCAAGGAACCCATAAACGTAAGGCTGGTGTATTTTTTAGCGTGGAAATGACAGACGAGTCTGTTATGCAAAGGTTCATGTCTTCAATATCTAGTGTTGAGCTATCAAAAGTTAGAAGCGGAATGGGTATGGATGTCGATGACTGGGCAAACCTAAACAACACGGTTAGAAATTACAGCAAAGATTACCCCCTGTTTATTGAATCTGAGTCACTGATGACTTACCACCAAATGCGAACTACGCTAAATAAGATCCGTAACTCGCATGGTGAAATAGGTGTGATTATTATTGACTACCTACAAATCATGGGCGGGATTGACGGCAAAGACCGTGTTAATGGACTAGGTGAAGTCACAAGACATCTAAAAGCCTTTGGAAAGGAGTTTAATTGCCCAGTAATATTACTTTCTCAGCTAAACCGGTCAGTGGAAAGCAGACCCGATAAAAGACCAATTATGAGCGACTTGAGGGAGTCAGGCGCAATCGAACAGGAGGCTGATATAATTATATTCTTATACCGCGATGAAGTTTATAACGAGAAGTCGGACGCTAAAGGAGTCGCAGAGGTAATCATTGCAAAGAACCGCCAAGGTAAAGTCGGCACTATTCGATTAGGGTTTGAGGGTAATTATTCAAGATTTACTAATCACATGCCAATAATAAATGATCTTGATACAATTCCTCATTTTGGTGGCAAGTCTTAACTAATAAGTAGGTCTCGTTATAATAACGTACCTCAATAATCTTGAAAAGGTAAACGCCAAGCGCTTACCTTTTTTATGTTGACTACCATATACAGCAGCTCAAAGGCTTTTAGTTCAAATATATCCAATCCTAGAAAAAATCATCCAAATGAGCCAAGTCAATTGTCACACTGTACTGACTATAATTAGTCTGTGTTTTAGCATCTTCCAATATCAAGGTATATTGTGCATTGCGGTCAAACTGTGAGCCGATTAGACTGAGCCTAGCCTCGCGAGTACGCTCATCCATAATCTTGCTACTACTATCAAAATTTATTGTCTCTCTACTAGAGATTTCTTTACCATTACTATCTACGATAAACACATTAATCTGACGAGAGACGAATTGTTTACCCACCGCATCCGTTTGAATAAATTTAATTTTATCGATATTACTGACTAGTTTAATTGGCTGGTTTGCCACAACGACACCCACTGGCTGATTCTCAAACTTAGTCGCCTGCTCTTTATCTAGCTCTCGAATATGAATAATAGGCACGCATATCTCTTGCAGCATTGCGCCACCATGTACGAATTTCGCACCACTCACGAAATGAAAACGCTGGCTAGATTTGGGTATCAGAAATTCAGTCTGATTCTGGTTTTGACACAAGGAATCAGCCAAACCATTGGCTGTATTACGGATAGATCCTTTCCAATAAGCGTCATCTGATGGCAAGTCATCACCAATCACGTAACGCTTTTTGGCTTCCATGACGCCACTAGGTTTTGTGGTTAGCTTGGTTTTATTGTCGGCAACTAGCTCTTTTTGTTGAAAGAGAAATCCATGATCAGCAGTTATTACGACGTGACTGCCATTCAGACGATTGATAATGCGACCTACTAAGTTTTTTAGCTCGTCAATGGCACTGCGGCAAGCTTCAAAGGTCTTTTCTTCATTTTTTGAGTTATCGCCCATAGCGTCAATTGTGTCATGATAAATATAAACGACTCTTGCATCACGGATTTTATCGCGACCTTCTTGATTACTCCAATTTATCAGGTCTGTTGCCTTTACTGCCATACCGCCTACTTTTTGCAAGATTTTATCCCGATAATCTAAGCCCGCTGATGAGACCCCATCAACATAGACGGCGTTGCTTCTTTCAGGCTGATAGCTTAGAGAGTCATGAGGCAATAGCGCCGCCATACCTAGCTGAGTATAGCTCGGTAATACACCTAACTGTGTTGAGATACTGGCCTTGAAACGTTTTTCATTATTAATAATTGACCATAATTCAGATGCTACCTCATAACGCAAAGCATCAGAGATGATGACAAAGGCTCGTTGTAACTGGGTGGTATTAAATCGTGCTTGCACTTCATTGTCATAGAAATTGTACTGATTTGGGATATCTGCTAGCTGCCATTTATCCAATAGCTGCTCATCACCTAAATGATGATCCCAAGCTAGTCCTAGCTCATAGAGATACCAGTTGGTATAGATACTCTCAATCTCTTCATCTAGCTGTCTGAGCATATCAGAACCGAGGCTTATTGAGATAAGTACATGCTCATTGAATAAACGATAGGCCTGATCAAACTGGTAAATATCATTGACATAGGCATCGTACATCGATTTGGCGCTATCAAAATGAAAACCATCAACATACAGGTTACGAAGATGAATAAGCGTTTCTGCACTACGTAACGCTTTATAAAAACTATTGTAGGCGGGCTTAGATAAGCTCCAATGGCTTGCCAGCCTAGTTGAGATGATACTGTCAAACTCTACTCTATCAAGTGCTATGCTGTTGTCTAGTAGCGTCTCTACCAAGCCGCGAATGATATTTTGCTCAACCGCTTCAAAGGTCTCACATCGAACTAGCTCAATAGGACGATAGTGGCTGCTTTTGGCGCTGATATCGAGCTGCTGACTTAATTGGTGAGCGATAATCTCATAATGGGTGCAATAGGTACGGCTATCACGCCAAGTGACCATAAATGCCAATGCCGTAGCTCGACCTGCATTACTCTTAAGGATATTATTAGAAAGCCATTCACGCTGAGCACCTTCTGTCTGCGCCCAAAAATCTGTGCAAAATAACTTCAATACAAAGTCTGCAAATGACGGCTGTTCTGTGACGTAGCCATAATTTTTATCAAGCTCTTCCCAAAGGGCATCGACCAAATCAAACTTAATCAATTGATCCCATAAGGGCAATCCATTTGTATTATCTTCTAAATAGCTTGCATGCTCCCTTAATAAACTCAATAAGATATCTGACAAATAGTTTGAATCAGATTTTACGACAACAGCGATCATCTTACGATCTAGCGTCATCTCATCTTCATTGGTAGCTACTCGCTTTTTGAGTCCTGCTAAGCGCTGCTTATTGGCAAAGAACTTTTGGCGTTTTTGGATATGTGAGCGAAGCGCCATGTTAGTAATGCCCAGCTCATTGAGTAGCATCGAGCTATGATCAGCAAAAAACTGCTCACTATACAGGCGTATATCAAGTAGCCAATCGCGCTCAGGCTCTGGTTCAGAATTTGGATAATAAAGCAAAAACCGCCTTCTAGGCTCATCGATTTCCATACGCTTTTTGGTGGCTAATACGGATTCGTTAGCCATATTTAAGACCATGACTTCGGTAGAGAACCCATCATCGCTATCAACATTAGACTCAATAGCCACTGTTAAAGGCTCATTTAGACTATCTAGCTCTTCTATAAAGCTCTGGTCAGGATCATGCCAAAATACGATTCTGTTATCTTTAAATTTAGCAACGATACCTTGAATGAGTTCACTTGCCTGCATTAGATGATCTCCGGTGCTGATCCAGTAATGGACTTCACATCAGAGAGCAGATCACCAAACTTACCGTAGTTTACTTTTACACCATCGTCTAAGTCTATTGATATGCGCATATCTGCATAGTGCTTGAGCTTATCATCGAACTCGCGTAGCTCAACTTGCTGCTTTACTAGAGCGGCAAGCTCTTTTTTGAATCGGTTGGTATCACTCGTTGATTCAGCATTCTCTATCTGCTTATCCAGCTGCTCGGCATAGGCGTCATACTTACCCAGTAGCGGCGTGACATACTCTGTACGCATACGCGACAATGTGCCTTCATTATAGCGGTGCAAATACACTAGGCATTCAAAAGCTTTGTTTTTACCTGAGCTAAATAGCCAGTATATCGGGCGCTTCTTATAAGTCTTTAGATGGTCTTTGTAGAATTGGGTCGATAGGTAGCGACGTATGGTCTCAAGCGCGGACTCTGACTTTTTAGGCTTGATGGCGTGTAAGCATAGCGATTCCGCGATAAAGTCTAAGTTCTCTTGCAGATGCTCAGAACCCCATACGACCTGTACAAACTCACGCAAACGGTCAGTGGCATCGTCTTTAAACCACTCTTGATCGGTCAATGGAATGATAGCGTTCTGATCAGCGGGGAAGCTTGTGTACGCACCCTCAGCAACTAGTTTATCAAATCCTTCATTACCTGAATTTGCATAGATTAAACCTTCACGATCTAGTGAGTATCGGCCTAGCATGCAGCCTAAAGAGTAACTAATTAGCTCACCAATCGTATCTGATTGAAAGCGTATATTTGCTTCTTCAATTGCATCATATCGGTATATCGGATTTGCTTTTAAAGTAACTTGCTCTTCCAATACGTTAATATCAACATCTTCATGTAAATTGAAATTAGAAACTATATA
>NZ_JBQSVL010000104.1:0-6933 GCF_052376215.1 Psychrobacter sp. AOP7-B1-24 | reverse complement strand
CAATGCAGCCATAAGCTTGCACGATAAGCATCATGAAGTGTTTGATAATAAGCTTCAAGCTGATAAAGATGTGCGGGCAAGCATTGGACTCATTCGCGTTGCCAATATTAACAACATTACCAATATCGCTATGCAGTTATTTAAAGCAGACAGCATAACGGTGACAGATGACACGGTTATACATGTAGCGTGCTATCACGCTAAGCAGCTTTTACTACTGCGCAACGCTTTGGAGAATAAGCTGGATAGAATTTTAGACCGTAGTGATAGTAAAACGACTATTTTTGATCATGTTGAAATACAGCAAGCGATTGCTAAAAATCCTGCCAAGAACCATGTTTTTATGGTTCTTGCCACTCCTGTCGCAGAAGTCGGGCGCGACCATGATTATGATTGGGCGATAGTAGAACCCTCCTCAATGCGCTCCATTATTCAATTGGCTGGACGGGTTTGGCGGCATCGTCCTGATAAGGTCGCTAGTGAGCCCAACCTCTTACTGCTGCAATATAATATTCGTTACTTTAAACACCTTAATAATAAGCGCCCTATCTTTACGCATCCTGGGTTTGAGACAACCTTGTTTAAGCCGCCAAGCTACGATTTGAGTGAGTTGATGACAGCTAAACAGCTGGCACAAGTTGATGCCAGACCTAGAATAGTAGCAACGCCTAACACAACAGCCAAACCAGTAATAGCAACGCTGAGCGACCTTGAACATCAAGTTATGCGGCATCTACTTAACAACCCTAAGCTTAACTATGTCAATGCCTATTGGGATAGCAAAGCTACTGCTAACCGTACCCATACTCATCTACAGCAAATCAGTCCTTTTCGAGCGGGCACTCCGCAAGACGATTGGTTATTAATTCCGCGCATGGTTAATGATGATGAAGAAACTGATGTGCCAACGACAGGGTTTGATGCTTACTATAGTGAGGATGTATTTGAAAAAGGTTTAGTTAAATCTACCATTCATAATAAAACCATTCAGCCGCTAGACTTTAATTTTGAGCACGCGCAAATAAAGCCGTGGTTAAGCACTTCATTGAATGACGTCTTGCAGGACTTAAAAGTGGCTCAGCCTGATAAGAGCTTGCGTTCGTTAGCCACTACCTACTCATCGGTATCACTTGATAGCATTAAGGCTAATAACAGTCAGGGCTGGGCGTTTCATGAGTTTTTTGGTTTTGTGCGGGAGTGAGTTATTGGCACGAAAAATCATGATTTTGAATAATTATAAAGACTTATCTAAAGAGACAATTACAGTTTAACACTTCGAATTACGACTAAACTTTGCAAATTATAAAAGGAGCTTATCTTGAACGATATCCCCCCAGAGCTGGCGAGCAATGCAGTAAAAGCTGCCCTTACAAGCCTATATGATAAAAAAACAGAGATTCAGCAAAAGCAGCTCTCTAAAGCTATTGAAAGTGGCGACCATAAAAAAACTGCTGAATTAAAAGCGACGTTAGCAGAAGCTAAAGAAAAATATACCGTCGGCAATTGGATTCCTGATGCCGCAACTCGTATGGCAAAGCAGCTGAACTTCGGTACGCATATCTCAAAAGGGGTACACCCTGACGCTAAGGGTGATAATATTAGTTTTGAAGCAGTAAACCATTTGCCAGCAACCCTTGTAGGCACGCACTCTATAGATAGTAACTATATTGATGCTAATGGTAATGCTGCTGCGCTGCCGCTTGCCGCTTTTTTTGATTTTGAAGTAGATAAGAACACCAAAATTCGTGATCTAATCCTAACTAATAATACTGATTTTAGCGCTTCACTTGCTAGTGACCAAGGCCTTGCAAATACCTATCAGCAAACCTTCAAAACTGCATTACAGAATATCATTACTGAGCCTGTCACTCACGAGCGTAATAAACAAACATTATGGGTGACTAACGCTTATGAAGAAACGGATATTGCGCAGCTTGATTATATTAATATTATTCCACTCTACCCTTCTGTACTCACTCATGAAGTTTATCAGCGCATCAATCACCTTAAGTTTTCTGATGATAACAAAGTTGCCCGTGATAACCGTTTTAAAAAGACTGCTGAGCAGCAACCTTATGTGAGCTTAAACGATTTGGCAACCGTTCAGCTTGGGGGTACAAAACCACAAAATGTCAGCTTACTTATGAGCAAACAAGGTGGTCGCAATTATCTCCTCCCCTCACTGCCACCGACCATTAAGCAAGAACGCGCGTTTAAATTATCCAAATTTGCCAATAGTATCTTTAGCGCTGCTATGGAATATAATGCGCGTGAGGCAATCCAAAATATCTTTAAAGCTATTAAAGACAAGCGCAATATCGTCGATGTTAGAGATGCTCGCAAACACGCTACCGATGAAGTGTTGCATCAAATATTTGCTGCTGCAGAAGATATTCGCAGCAACCTGCCTGCTGGTTGGTCAAAAGACTACGAGCTTGACCACATTGAGAAACTTTGGCTCGACCCCAAACGCGCTGATCTCGATGGTGAAGAAGATTTCAAAGCAGAGCGTGAGCAAGATGATGCTTGGCATAGTCAAATTATTCACCGTTTTGCGCGTTGGCTCAATACCTTGATGCAAGCTGAATTTAAGCAAATTGCCAGTGATTTTGGCGATGCCGAGCATTTAGAGTGGGAGCGCGAGATTGAAGATATGAAAAAACGCTATGAGCGCGCAGGCAAAGGAGTATTTTTATGAGCCGCATAGACGATGACAATAGTATGGATGTGGTTGGCTATTTGATGTTTAAAAAGGTCGTCATTGAAGGAGCGAATACTATCTCAAGTCCGCTGACTTATGGCTTCCCTGCTATCACTGGCTTTTTGGGTAGCTTTCATGCGATGTCACACAAAATGGCAGATGATGAGCAGTTGTCTGATATATGTTTAGGCGGTGTATTGTTGGCCTGTCACGACTGCCAACCGCACATGTATCGACCTAATCGTTATAATAATTACACTTTTAATCAAACACGTAATCCTATCAAAAAGGATGGCAAAACCGCGTCAATTATTGAAGAAGGTAAGTGTCATTTAACGATGAGCTTTGTAGTCGAGATATTAGGTACAGATACTTTAAATCATGAACAGCAAAACTACGCCATGCAAAAAACCAAGCAATGGCTACAACAGCAGCGTATGGCTGGCGGTAGCGTAAGGGGCTTGGCAAGGTTTGCGCCAGTACAATTTTTTGATAAGGATGACATCAGCACCATTACTCCGCAGTTACTTCCAGCTTTTGTACTGATGGATGCGCAAGACAATTTTGCCGATATTATCGATAAAGTACAGATCGATAATCCAGATGCGACGCCGCTAGATGTGTTGATAGATATTTGCGCGTTACATCATATTCCTGAAACTCAAAAAAACGGTGATACCAAATGGGTAACCACTTCGCATAAAAGTGGTCATGGCTGGCTTGTGCCGATACCAATAGGTTATCAAGGTATCTCTGATTTATATGACCCTGGCACAATGCAAAACGTACGCAACCCTGAATATTCTAGTCAATATGTTGAAGCGATTTATAGCCTTGGTAAATGGGTATACCCGCAGCGCCTCAACAGTGTCGGCGGTGATAATGATATTGCCAATGCTTTTTGGCGCTATCGTCATGACGCCGATGAATCACTTTATTTAGTTACTCAAAATCAAGAATTTTAACTTTACTTTGTTTAAAAAAATGCCTTTATAACACGTTTAATTTAACCTTATAATCATGGAGAATTACATGTCAAAAACTGCCCTAAAAACCGCTTCTGTTTTGGCCTTTGAGCGCAATCTAGATGTATCAGATGCCTACCTATGGCAAAAAAACAGTCAAGAAAATAGCGAGAATGAAACGGCTTCACCCGTCCTTATCAAAGAAAAGTCTGTACGCGGAACAATTAGTAATCGTTTAAAAAATACCATTACTAATGACCCAGCCAAACTGGACGCCGAGACCGAAAAAGCCAACTTACAAAAAGTAGATTCGGCGTCATTGGATGAAAACAATGACACCTTAATTGCTCGCTTTAGTCTCAAAGTATTACCTTTTACTGGTAAACCTAATGTCTGTAATGATCAAAATTATCAACAGGCTTTAGAGCAGGTGGTCGCTGATTATATCGACGCTCAAGGTGTTGACGAATTGGCGCGGCGCTATGCCATCAATATACTCAATGCGCGTTGGTTATGGCGCAATCGTGTAGGCACTGAAAGTATCAAAGTAACGGTCAAGTGCAATCAACAAACCGTCACTGTTGACGATGCAAAAACGTATAGCCTTAAAAACTTTGAGAGTGATGACGCTACGGTTAAACAAGTAACCGATTGGATTAAAGCAGGTCTAAACGGTGATGAGTTCATCATTTTATATGTAGAGGCACAAGCCATCATCGGTTATGGTCAAGAGGTCTACCCTTCACAGGAGCTAATCCTCGATACAGGCAGTAAAAAAAGCAAAGTTTTATACCGTGTCAGCGACAAAAAAGGCTCTGAAGACAATGCTGGTATGCACTCACAGAAAGTCGGCAACGCCATTCGCACCATTGATGACTGGTACCCTGATGCTGAATTTCCCATCGCCGTCGAACCTTACGGCGCAGTGACTACTTTAGGTACGGCCTTTCGCCAACCTAAAGCCAAAATGGATTTTTATAGCCTGTTTGATAATTGGGTATTGAAAGGTGATGCGCCAGACGTCAATCAGCAGCATTATGTCATGGGTGTGCTTATCCGTGGTGGCGTGTTCGGTGCTAGCGGCAAGGAGTAAGTGATGACTGAGTCAACAAACCTTACTCATTATCAGGAAATTACCATCATCCCTGAGCCTGAAATAGCGCCTTATTTTATTTGGAGTAAATTATTTGCCCAATTTCATATTGCACTAGCAGAGATGAAAAACAAGCATGGCATTGAATCCATCGGTGTCAGCTTCCCTGATTATCATTATGATGAAAAAGGAAAATCATCCAAGTTAGGGCTGAAACTTCGCATCTTCGCTCCTAGCCAAAGAGAGCTAGACACTCTCAATATCGATAAATGGTTAGCGAAATTAACCGATTATGTTCATATCAAAGGTATCAAACAAGTACCGACAGATAGACCAATAAGTTATGTTAGTGTGCATCGCTATCGCTTCAAGCCTATCGATGTGCAAGCGCAAACCTTAGCCAAAAAGCTATCGATCAGCTACGATGAAGCGATGGTTATCGTCGCCAAACGCAAGCCTGAAATGGCACTGCCATTTATTCGAATGCGTAGCGAAACCAATAAGAGTTATTACCCCTTAAAAGTCTTGCAACAACCTCGTAGTGAGGCAAAGGCAGGTCGATTTACGGTGTATGGTATGAACGGTATGACAAATAGTATTACCGTGCCACATTGGTAAGCACTGGTCGAGGTAATGACGAATTACCCAAAAATAGGGCGTAAAAACCCTTTTTTCTGACTGTTTAAAAACTTGTATTTAAATCAATAAGTTATAGCAATGTGAAAATTGGAGGGTAAAATAGGGTGTTTTGCCCTCTACGCCTTGCTGTAACTTATTTTTTTGAGGTATAATTCCTCTTCATCACCGCTCAGGTGACTTAGAAAGTATAGAGCAAGGGCTAATTACGCAAAAGATGCTTCATCACCGCTCAGGTGACTTAGAAAAACGCGAAAAGGTCAAGAAGTTTTAGATCAGCCTTCATCACCGCTCAGGTGACTTAGAAAGATGTAAAAATGTGCGCTAGATTGCTTTATATCTTCATCACCGCTCAGGTGACTTAGAAATTTATTTTTGGCACTACTCGATGAATTAGAGCCTTCATCACCGCTCAGGTGACTTAGAAAACTAAATGAGCCTTCTAATTGACCAGTAAAGCCTTCATCACCGCTCAGGTGACTTAGAAAAATAGCGGTGCAAGCATACATTGATAGCGGCCCTTCATCACCGCTCAGGTGACTTAGAAAGATAAAAATCTATTTGCTTGCGAACGCCAAGCCTTCATCACCGCTCAGGTGACTTAGAAACACGCTGTCCACCTCAACCCAGCTGTCACCTTCTTCATCACCGCTCAGGTGACTTAGAAATTTTTGGTAAAATAGTCTGCGACCGCGATGATCTTCATCACCGCTCAGGTGACTTAGAAACGACAATGCGCTAAATTTTAACAGATTGACATCTTCATCACCGCTCAGGTGACTTAGAAAGCACATGCACATTTTGATGTTTTTCGATAAAGCTTCATCACCGCTCAGGTGACTTAGAAAATTACGCATAATGTCGTTAATAATATCGGGTTCTTCATCACCGCTCAGGTGACTTAGAAAACAAAAGAATTATTAGCTGATACAGCTCAAAACTTCATCACCGCTCAGGTGACTTAGAAAATCAACACCGCTCTGACCATTATGTTTGATCGCTTCATCACCGCTCAGGTGACTTAGAAAATAACAAGCTGCTTAAACGTAGCTTCCGTATCCTTCATCACCGCTCAGGTGACTTAGAAAGCTTGCGCTCGCTTTTCAGCCTTCTTGCGCTCCTTCATCACCGCTCAGGTGACTTAGAAAACAGCCTTAAGCATGGGCAATAAGTTTTTATTCTTCATCACCGCTCAGGTGACTTAGAAATAGGCTTTGCTTATATTGTGCCCTACACGCGCCTTCATCACCGCTCAGGTGACTTAGAAAGCTTGCGCTCGCTTTTCAGCCTTCTTGCGCTCCTTCATCACCGCTCAGGTGACTTAGAAAATTCTCCGTAGTTCTGCCAATTCCGCTGTTATCTTCATCACCGCTCAGGTGACTTAGAAAAACTGAAAAACCAGTGGGGTTAATGACTCAGTCTTCATCACCGCTCAGGTGACTTAGAAATCTAAGCCCCATTTGCTCACATATCTATCAGCCTTCATCACCGCTCAGGTGACTTAGAAATGAACAAGACGATGGAGATAAACAAAATAC
>NZ_JBQSVL010000103.1:0-7413 GCF_052376215.1 Psychrobacter sp. AOP7-B1-24 | reverse complement strand
AAACCTGTATATGATGGGGCGTTAGCTCTATTATATACAGGTTTACGTAACCGCGCTCTTGACAGAGGGTCTGCTATCTTTAATATGTGGGAAAAGCATTAGGCTAAAAACTCTAATCCTGAAACAAAAACTCTAATTTTGATAATTTAGGCTCTAAAAAGAGGTTAAAAGACTCAGATAATTATATTTGTAACAATTTTACCGCTTTACTGACTCTGTAAAACCGTATTTGATTAAGTAGGGTAGGTATTTTTTATAATGCTCAGGCATCTGCAATTCTTTGTTGATTATCATTTTAGCTTCCTCTGTAGTTTTGACAGGCATATTTCCCACCAATGCGTGCTCGACTGCCAGTTTGAAATCAAACTTCTTCGCCTGCGCTTCTGTTAAACAACGGCTTTTCTGTTCTATTTTTTCTATCTCTTTGCTCTTAGCCGCTCTATCTTTAAAGGCGAATACTATCTCGGTAACTTCCCGTCCTGCCTTATTTTGGGTAAAAGATATATCTAACGTGGTTTGCGCTTTGATCTCTTTAATAGCGGGTTTCAATACGTACTGCTTGAAATCACTTATGCTTTTATATTTATCTTCACAGTTGAACTTCTCTCGCAAATATTTAACTGTATAAGCTTTCTTCTTACCTTTAAGGTGTAAGTTACTAGATATTAATTCGAACAATATAAGACCATACGACCCCAAATTAACGATGCTTTGGCGCTCATACTTAGTAAATGGGTGGCTTTTATCAAATACTGTCAGCATTTGCGTTACAGTTTCCGTCAACGTCAACTCAATCTTGCCTTGACCTGAAATATAAGCACACTCTGCAACCCATGATGAACCACGCCTATATTTCTTATCATCCGCTTGGAAATCCCAGAACCAGAACGCTTTTTCAAGCAAACTATCAGCTATTTTTTCTAGTGTCTTATATCCTGTAGGGTTGCTTTTACCATACTCTTTAGCAAAATCTGTAGCCTTAACGGTAAATGTACGTTGATGTTCATCTATGTCTACAGCCTTTCGTACTAGATGTGACATATACATCATTAAACGCCGTTCATTGGTATCTAAGTTAGTAATCGCATTTAGCATCCTATTCTGCATAACAACCATATTTTCACCATAAATATAGTCCAACTTACCATCTAGAACGTCCTTATCTTCGATATTTGGCGTTTTATCTTCATTTTGGTAGATAGGTGACACTTTGTATTTAAAATCGAAATCTGGGGCTTTGAGAGGCTCTTTTATTTCTATAATTGCATCCAAACCGTGAAGTTCTTGCATATAGTGTATAAGCTCAGCTCTTTCTGGGTCGGTTAGCACTCTGTCTGGCTCAACGCTATATATTTTTTGCTTATCCATAATTACCTCAAAATCCTATTTCAGGTAATACTAGCACTATTGTAAGAAAATCAAAAGTTATTTTCTTACAATACTGCCTTGCACTCGTACTATTAGTTCCTATTCTTCGTACTATTTCGTTAAAACACTGCGTATTCTTCGTACTATCAGTTCCTATTCTTCGTATAATAGAAAAAAAAAATCGTCTGAAAGCTTTGTACTACATGGCTTACAGCGTAATGTATAAAAGCGTATAAAGTTGTTAAATCTTTATTAAATCAATAAAGACTTTTGACTGTGGATAAATAAGGATAATAGGGATAAAACTATAAATAAGTACATACACTTGGTATATATATGCCTATAGAAACGAACTACGGTATATTAGTCACGTTTACTATAAGAACAGTAATTGGTATTGAAAATAATCTATTGAGGCAGTAAGAAAGTATGAGTTTAGACTATCAGCATATTCGTGAGCAGTTACACCGTATAATCCATGACTACAAAGACGCTGAGGGATATGAAAGAGGTCAAAGTCAGAACTTTTGGACACAGATATTTAACGCTTATGGTGTATCTGGTCAAGTACAGTCAAAAGCATTTGAACATCGCTTAAAAGATGATAAGTCACAAAAATATGTAGATGCCTTTATTCCTAAGCTGGTAATGATTGAGCAAAAAAGTCGTGGTATTGATCTCAATAAAGCCTATAACCAAGTCAGTAAATACTATGAGCGCCTAAGCGCAGCAGACAAGCCAAGATATATTGTGCTGTCTAACTTCGATGAGTTATGGCTATTCGATATTGAAAACCCTTTAAATATTAAAGAATACAAGTGTCCGCTTGCTGATCTCCCTAAAAATGCTGAATGGTTGGACTTCTTAGCACCAAATGCGGCAATGGCTGAAATCGTTGAAGAAAACCCGATTAACCGTCAAGCAACTGAAATGGTCGCTAAGTTACATCAAGCGTTTATCTCCGATGGGGTTAATGCCGATGAATTAGCATTATTCTTAACTCGCCTGATCTTTTGTTTTTTTGCCGATGATACCGGCATTTTTGGGCAAAAAAATCTGTTAGATGGGTTGCTGAAAAATGAGGCAAGAAGTGACGGTAGCAATCTCAATGAAGTATTTACCACGCTGTTTGATACTCTAAATACAAGAGATCGCTCTAGCCGTTTACCTGAAAGCTATGCTGCCTTTGCTTATATCAATGGTGACCTATTCTCTCAGTCAATCCGTATCCCTTATTTTGATGAAAACCTATACAACCTAGTCGTTCAGTGTAACAATCTTGATTGGAGCGAGATCAGCCCTGCTATCTTTGGCTCAATGTTTCAAAGCGTACTAGATATAGACGATAGCGCTACCAGTGACGACAAGCGCCGTGAGTTTGGTGCTCATTACACCAGTGAAAAAAATATTTTAAAGGTAATTAACTCGCTGTTTTTAAATGATCTGCGCGATGAGTTCTCAAAGTGCGCCAAAGATAAGCCAAGAGCACTAAAACTCTATGAAAAACTTCCTACATTAAAATTCTTTGATCCAGCTTGTGGCTGTGGCAACTTCCTAATCATTGCTTACCGCGAGTTGCGCCTGTTAGAAAATCAGCTAATCGCACAGATTTACGGTGAACAAAGAGGGCTGCTTGATATTAGTAGTATGTGTAAAGTCACCGTTGAGCAGTTTTATGGCATCGAGATTGAACCACACGCAGCTCATATCGCAAGGGTAGCAATGTGGATCACTGATCATCAGTTAAACCAAGCCACTGCGGAGCTGTTTGGAACTACACGCCCCACAACTCCCATTGTTTATAGTCCACACATTACCGAGGGTAATGCCTTACAAATTGACTGGGAGGACGTTCTAGCAGCCAATGAGTGCGATTTTGTAATGGGTAATCCACCTTTTGTTGGATATGCCTATCAAAATAAGAGTCAAAAAGCAGATATGGTTTCTGCTGCTAGCAGTGTAAAAAAACATAAGTCCTTGGACTATGTAGCAGGGTGGTATGTTAAGGCTATGCATTATATGCAAGCAGTAACTAAAGAAAATCACCATATTGAGACTGCTTTTGTATCAACTAACTCTATTGTACAAGGAGAGCATGTAGCATTACTTTGGCAGTATTTGCTTAAAGATTGTGGCGGATACATTAATTTTGCCCATCATACCTTTAAGTGGACAAATGAAGGTAAGGGCGTGGCAGCTGTGCAATGCGTTATCGTTGGTTATTCAACTGTTGATCATAAAGAGAAAACTATATTTAACTACGAGCATATCTCTGGTGAACCTATACCGAAGAAAGCAAAAACGATAAATGGTTATTTAATTGATGGGGCACTGGTATTTTTTGATAGGACAAAAAAACAAATATCCAATGAATACCTTATGATTAAAGGTAGTCAGCCTACAGATGGTGGTAATTTGTTATTGTCTAAAGAAGAATATGATGAATTAATAAGCAAAGAACCTTTGTCAAAAAAATACTTGAAACCATTTTTAGGGTCTCAAGAGTTTCTAAATAACATTGAACGTTGGTGTTTGTGGTTTGAGGATTGTGATCCAGTTATATTAAACAAAGACTTAGCTGAAATGCCAATGATTAGGCAGCGCCTTGAGAATGTCAAAACAATGCGTAGTAATAGTACGAAAAAAACAACTCAAGAATTGGCTTCTTCCCCTCATCTATTTGGAGAAAAAAGACAACCTAAAGAAGGTAATTACTTACTTATACCTAGGGTAACTTCAGAAAACAGAAAGTATAGTCCAGTCGGTTTTCTGGATAGTAATACAATCTGTGGAGATGCGGCTTTTAGCTTGTTAAATGCTAGCTTATACCATTTTGGTACGTTATCTAGCAGTATGCATAACGCTTTTATACATCTAGTGGCTGGTCGTTTAGGAAGTAGTT
This sequence comes from Psychrobacter sp. AOP7-B1-24, assembly GCF_052376215.1. NCBI lineage: Bacteria > Pseudomonadati > Pseudomonadota > Gammaproteobacteria > Moraxellales > Moraxellaceae > Psychrobacter > Psychrobacter sp. AOP7-B1-24. Next base: position 3,143 of record NZ_JBQSVL010000103.1, on the reverse strand, counting down.
TACGTTATTCAAATACAATAGTTTATAACAACTTTATGTACCCATTAATGGCGCAAGATGACAGCGACATAGCAACCAAAGCTCGGGGTAAGATAGCTGAGGCAGCCCAAGCAGTTTTAGATGCTCGTAAGCTATATCAAGATGTTAGCGAGGACTCACCTAGCTTAGCTAAACTATACAACACCTATATGATTGATCCTTACCCTGAGTTAACCAAAGCGCACATCGCCCTTGATAAAGCAGTAGATAGAGCTTATGGCTACAAGGGTAAAGGCGACGATGCCAGTCGAGTTGAGTTCTTACTAAAGAGAATTGCTGATATTTGATATTTTCTAACAATGGCCAAAATATAATGTAGTTGTATCAATTAAATCACCTCAAGATATCTTGGGGTTTTTTTATATTGTACGTTGTAGTATGTTGTATATTGTATTATACTACATACATATAATACAAAAGATACGTATTTAACCATACAAAATAAAGGATGACCGTCATGGCGATCAATATTCAGCAGATTCATGCAATCGCTGACCAGTTACAAGATCAAGGCATTAAGCCGACTCTAGCAGAAGTGCGTAAGGCGCTAGGCGGTGGTTCGTTTACGACTATCAGTGAGGCTATGAAATCATGGCGGCAGGATAATAGAGAGGAAGAACAACTAAGACAGGTGGACTTGCCAAGCGGTATCAACGAGCGTTTACAGTCTCTAGGGGCAGACGTGTGGCAGACAGCTATTAATATGGCTAATGATCGGTTGGTCAAAGAGCGTGAGGCTTTAGATGCAATCAAGGTTAAAGCACAAGCTGAAACGGACGAGGCGCAAGAAGCGGTTAAGACCTTAGAAGGTGAACAGTCTGATTTATTAGGGCAACTGGACGAGGTGACGGCGACCGCAGAGACGGCAGCTACAAAGTTAGAGAAGACCGAAGCTGAACGTGACACATTTAAAAAGACGTTAGACGCTACTGAGCATCAGCTAGAGCTTGAACGTATTAAAGCGGATACCGCGCAGACACAGCTTGCAGAGGTTCGCAGCGCACTAGATAAGACATCGGCAGACTTGGCTGCTAACTTATCTAAGGTGACTAAACTTGAGACTATAGCTGACAGTAATAAAGCAGAGATTGAGCGCTTGAAGTCAGAGCTTGCAAATACTAAGACTGAGTTAAAGACAGTAACCGCTGAGCGCAATGAGATACAGACTAAGACCGCAGAAGTTAAAGGGGAGCTAAAGGCTATAACTGCTGAGCGTAACAAGCTATCAGAACAGAGTGATCAACTGACTCAAACACAAGCTAAGCTTGAAGTGGAACACAGAGTATTAAATGAGAAGTATAGTGAGTTATCAAACAATTACCTATCAGAGCAGGAACAAGTGACGGCATTGCGAGCGGAACTTGAAAAAACTCAAAGCGAATTAGCTACCTATCAAAACCAAAATAAGAATCAGAATGCTGATTAAGCGAGGGCACTCTAAGTTAGACTCACAAGCTCGGTCTGTACGTATTACGTGGGGCGAGTGGTGCTAGGGTACTTTCCTCATGATCGACTGCTGTTTCTACTTCTTGCTTAGTATGTGAATCCGTAATATTAGCAGGCATATCCTCAGTGCGATATTTCTCAGCCTGTTCGTACTGCAACTGTTCTTTTTCAGGGTTGGTAAGCAAAGTTAAAATACGCTCATTGTCGCTCTGTGAAAGGCTTTCACGTAGCACCTTGTTATTTACACGGTCATCATCTATGCCTATAAGGTGTTGGGTGATGTTGTCGATTATATCCAGTTGTCTTTGATTGAAATCGTCTTTTGGGTCAGGCTCAGGGTTTGGCATTATGCCACCGCTACCCCAGTCACTTTTCTGTATGTATGCCTCCCATTTTCCGAAACCGTGCATACTATTGTACTTCTGTATCGCTTGCTCTATAAGTTCTCTAGGCGGCTTACTAAGGACTGTATTTGCTCGTTCTGCGAGTCTATCAAAGATGATTGTTTGCTCGTTAAGCTCAGTAATTCTTGGTTTTGAGTCAAAAGGGGTTGGAGCTGATTTCGATAGCCAGCTATTTGCTTTGCGTAGCCATTTATCAGCTGCATCCATTCCTTTGTTTGCTTTGTTTGCTGCTGTATTTGCTCGCTCTGCTGCTTCATTGTGGCCAGTAATATAACTATCTGCTGCTGACTTAATAACGGCTCGGTTTCGTTCTTTGATAACATCGTTTTCATTCCTTACATCAGTTTGAATTCCATATCTAGAAAGGGCTGTGGCGTTCTTACCCTCTTTTTTCTGCGGTATAATATCAAGCCCTAACTCTTTATAAGATTTATGGCTAATGGGCGCTATTTCATGTTGTGCCAGTCGTTCATTGACCATATCCGCCCACATGCTGCGGACTTCTTTGATATAGTCGCCACCGTTAACCATGCCATTATCTTTGCGCCACTTCTCAGACCTTTCGCTATCTGCCTTTTCGCCCAGCAACAGTTTACCGTCTGCGGTTAGCTTGGCTTTGCGTGTCGTAAACATAATATGCGCGTGTATATTGCGGTTGTCGGGTTCGCTCGCCTTTACGTCATTGACCCTCGTTAGTTCGGGTTTCTGTGTATCGGGGTCATACGACTCGATATAATCGGCTTTAGGCTTATAGTTGTTAATGGTTGGCTTATGAATACAGTAATCGCCAATCACCCCTAAATCATTGGCTAGCTTCTGGGTGAACTCTGCGGTTAGTTGCTCGTTTTCATCATCTGATAGTTCGCTTGGTAGCGATAAAAGCCACTCGCGAGCTAGTCTGGCCGTCTGCTTTAAACGGCTACCCTTGACGCTTCTAGTAGTAGTTTCGTGTTGTTCGACACTGCTCCATAGATCTTGTCTATTGATCGAAAATCCTTGGTCATAAAGCTCACTGGGTAAGATTATGCTTTTGGCTAATACGCCATGCTTTTTGGTGTAGTCGTGAGTGGTAGCAGATGGGTTAAGTTTGTTGGTATCGGTCAGCTTTTCGCCTGCTCGATAGGCAGCAGCGGCAACAACATTTTGCCCTTTTGATCTACTGATATGTTTGGTTTCAGCTCGGAAGATAGCCATTTTTTGAGCCTCTGCGGTGGTGGTTTTTTGGGGTTTGGGGTGTCCCCAACGCGTTTATGT